>CAYJLB010000031.1:10221-23794 GCA_964370845.1 uncultured Oscillospiraceae bacterium | reverse complement strand
TAAAAATTCTTTTTCCTGTTGATTTAAAGCTTATAACTTGAAGAATTACCGATAGTGATTCGACAACATAAATTATTCCTATTCCAACTAAAAGAAGTGGACTTTTTGTTGCAAAGGAAAATGCTACAACACAGCCACCTAAAAACATTGAACCAGTATCGCCCATAAAAACTTTCGCAGGTTTTAAGTTCCAAAGTAAGAAGCCTAAGCACCCTCCACCCAATGCATAAGTAAACATTGTGTAACCTGTGTTTTGAAATAATATAAACAACACGCCAAAAGCTAAGGAAACAAGCAGTGTTACCGAGGTACACAATCCGTCAATTCCGTCCGTTAAATTAACTGAATTCACCATAAAAATAATGAAAGCAATCATAATTGGAAAATAGAATAATCCGAAGTTTACATCTCCGAAAAATGGTAACGGAATAATTGTGCTTTCCCCGTCGAGGAAGTAAAGTCCAGCTAAATATCCCGCTGAAATAATAATTTGAAAAAATAATTTTTGTTTCGCACGAAGTCCAAGATTTCGCTTTTTAACAACTTTTATGTAATCATCAGCAAATCCTACAGCCATAAAAAGCAAAGCCATAACAGCACCAAGGGCAATTTTCAATATTTCATCAACAGTAATTTCATTAGATAAATAAAGTGTAAAATATCCGATAATTAAAGCTACAATTGTACCAAAAGCGAACATAAAACCGCCCATTGTGGGAGTTCCCTCTTTTTCCTTGTGCCACTTAGGTCCAATATCAAGAATTGTTTGCCCAGCTTTTAATCGCCTTAAATATGGGATAAAAAACCTCCCACTAACTGCTGTGATAATAAAAGCAATTATCGAAACTAAAATATTTATCCAAAAACTCATTTAAAATTCCCCTTCTGTGTAAAACCTATAAATTTATTATTTTTAATCTTTATAAAGTCCGTCAATAATTTCTTCAAACTTCATTCCACGACTTGCTTTAAATAAAACAACGTCATCTTTTTGCAATATTTCTTTTAAGTAAGAAATTGCATCATTTTTATCTTCAAAATGGACAGATTTTTCATTATCAAATCCATTTTTTATATTAATCGCATTTTCGCCCACACAAACTAAAATTTCCGCCTTAGAATTTTTAACATAAGTTCCAACTTTTTTGTGAAGCTGTTTAGCTTTACTTCCAAGTTCAAACATATCGCCAAGGACCGCAATTCTTCGCCCATTGTTTTCTGGATTAATCTCACTCAATACAGCAAGGGCAGATTTCATTGAATCAGGACTTGCGTTATAACAATCGATTATAAGCAGCTGTTCACCTTTTTGAACAATGTTTTGTCTTAGATTATCTGGTTTAAATCCAAGCAGCGAACTAACAATAACCTCGTCAGAAATGTTTAACAATTTCCCAGTAACAAATGCCGCAACAGCATTCAATACATTGTGTGAACCAATACAATTCAGCTTTGCTTTAACAACTTTATTGTCATAATTTATATCAAATTCCGTTTCAAATCCACTTGTTTTAATATTTGAAGCATAGTAGTCACATTTTTTATTTTGAATTCCATAGAAAGTAATATTTCTACTATTTCTAAGCTCCAAACCTTTGTCATAAAGCAACTTATCATCACCATTTAAAATGATAGGGGAACTATAATCCATTCCGTCTAGAATTTCCATTTTAGCCTTTAAAATCCCTTCAACAGAACCTAAATTTTCAATGTGAGAATAACCGATATTTGTTATAATCGAAATAGTCGGTCTTGCACACATTGAGAGCCTTGAAATTTCACCAAAATCGGACATTCCCATTTCTAAAACTCCACATTTATGTGTGTTTTCTAACCTAAACAGTGTCTTTGGCAAACCAATCTCATTGTTTAAGTTTCCAAGAGTTTTTAATGTAGAAAATTCACTCTCTAAAACTAAAGAAACCATTTCTTTTGTGGTTGTTTTTCCTACACTTCCCGTAATTCCGATTAATTCAATATCGAATTTATTTCGGTAATATGAAGCAATATCAAGCAATGCCTTTCTTGTGTCATCAACAATAATACATTTACTTCCCAAAATCGGGCGGTTTGTAATTGCTGCGACTGCGCCTTGACTTAAAGCTTGTTCAACAAAATTATGCCCGTCAAAATTTTCTCCTTTTAAAGCGACAAATAAACATTTTTTACTGCTGTCTAACTCTCTTGTATCTGTGCAAATAGAAGAAACAATCTCTTGTGCTGGATAGCCATAACTACCTTGTACTGCGTTAATAATCTCAATTAATGTCAAATTTTCCACTAGTCTGTTTCTTCCTCTCAAATTAATTTATAATAATTTTAAACCTTCTGCAACTACTTCTCTTTCATCGAAATGAATTTTTTCGTTGTTAGGTAAAACTTGATAATCCTCGTGCCCTTTTCCAGCAAGGACAATAACATCACCCGGTTTAGCATTCTTTATTGAATAAAAAATTGCTTCTCTCCTGTCTGTAATTCTAATATAAGGAGTGTGAAAACCCTTTAGTCCTACAACAATATCATCAATTATAGCATCTGGATCCTCATCTCTTGGATTATCAGATGTTATAACTAAAAAATCGCTATGTTTTGCTGCTGCAACACACATCAAAGGACGTTTTCTTTTATCACGATTTCCACCGCAACCAAAAAGACAAATTAATCGTCCTCTTGTAAATTTTTTCATATTTGACAAAACATTTTCTATAGCATCGGGAGTATGTGCATAATCGCAAATTACAGTAAAATCCCTTAAAGTAGGAATTACTTCTGAACGACCTTTTACACCCTTAAACTGTGATAAAAACTCAGTAACTTTCCCCATATCAAAGCCTAAAGTTTCAAGGCAAGCTAAAATTGCAACACCATTTGAAACATTATATTCCCCAGGCATAAAAAATTCACTCATATAAGTTTCTTTTCCATTTGAATATAAAAAGCTACTTTTTTGGTCATACATTTTTATACAATCAGCAAAAAAATCACTTTCTTTTTGGGTGCTGAACTTTTTCTTGTCGCAATCAACTTCATTAAAATATCTTATTCCATACTCATCATCTTCGTTTATTAAAGAAGTTTTACAAAGTGAAAACATTCTTTTTTTCGCAAGATAATAAGTTTCCATATCCCCGTGAACATCTAAATGATCTTGAGTTAAATTTGTGAATATTCCAACTTCAAACTGCATATTTCCAACTCGTCTTTGCTCTAAAGCTTGAGATGAAACTTCCATAATAACGTATTCACAACCACTTTCCGCCATATTATTCAGCAGTTTAAAAAGTTCAAATGCTTCGGGCGTAGTTTTATCTGCGTGAAGAACTTCTTCACCTATTTCATTTTGGCTTGTTCCAATAAGTCCAGCTTTTATACCAAACTCACTAATTATATTTTTTATTCCAGTTGTAATTGTAGTCTTTCCATTTGTCCCCGTAACACCGATAATTTTCATTCTTTTATCAGGACGGTTAAAAAAGTTAGCAGAAATAATTCCATAAGCCTCTCTTGAATTTTCTACAATAATTTGATTTTTAAGGCCTAAATCTTTTTCTGTAACAACTGCAACTGCGCCCTTATCTAGCATTTCTTCCGCGACTGTATGACCGTCAAAGTTTTGTCCTTTAATGCAAATAAAAAGGGTTCCCTCGCTAACTTTTCTTGAATCATCGGTAACAAAAGTGATTTCCTCTTGTGGCAAACTAGTAATATCAAAGTCGCCAACATCATTTAACAATTCGTATAATTTCATAGCCTACCAACTCCTATTTTTCACTTAATTAATTTTAACTTATTATAATAATACTTTAAGCATCAACCAGTTTCATCGTTTGACATAAATTCAACTTGAATAACTGTACCCTTTTCAACCTGCCCGCCTAAATAACTTTGAGAAACAGCGATTGCACCCGAATAATTCGCCGCGCCGCCTGTTGCCATAAAGTTAAATCCAGCGTTTGTTATAGCAGTATTAGCTTCCGATAAAGTCATTCCTGTTACATCAGGGACAGCAAAAACAGTTTTACTTTCATTTGTTGTATATAAAATAACATTGCCATATCTTGGCATAGATTGGTTACCTTCAGGCACTTGTCTTACAACTGTATCACCGTCACCTACAACTTCAACATTTAAATCTAAAGCTGTCAATGTGTTTTGTGCAGCAGTAACATTTTCTTCCTCAACAGAAGGAAGTATTACAGCCATATTTTCATATTCTTCCTCAGTATATTCAGGGAAATGTCCTAAATAAGGTAAAACTTCCTCAAAAACATTCCTAACAACAGGAGCCGCAACTTTCGAACCAAAATAGTCACCATTAGAAGGTTCATCAACCATTACAAGCATTATAATTTCAGGGTCATCAGCTGGAGCAAAAGCACAGTAAGAAGAAACATAAACTTCCGAACCGCCCGCTATATCAAGTTTTTGTGACGTTCCCGATTTTCCACCGATAGAAAAACCTTGAATATAAGCATTACTACCGCCGTTTTCCACTACAACAGTTTCAAGGGTAGAACGCATAATTTCCGACGTTTCTTCCGAAATAACCTGTCTTTTTATTGTAGGTTCAAATTGTTCTACAACATTTCCGTTTGAGTCAACAATTCTATCAACAACATAAGGAGTTACCAAATATCCACCATTAATTACAGCCGCATAAGCAGTAATCATTTCAATAGGAGTAACTTTATTCGTTTGTCCAAAGGAACTTGAAGCCAAAGTTACAGAGTTCGCTGGGTAAGTTGACATATTTATACTTGACGCTTCACCAGGTAAATCAATCCCTGTTTTTTCCGCTAACCCAAAAGAAACAAAGTAATCAACAAATTTTTCATATCCAAGTTCTTCCCCAATTTGAATAAAAGCAGGGTTACAAGAATTTGTCATCGCCTCAACAAAAGTTTGCTCTCCATGAACTTTATCATTCCAACATCTAAAAGTTGTATCAGCTACTGAATGTGAGCCGTAACAAGAAAAAGTGTCGGTAAGTGAAACAGATTTTTCTTCTAAAGCCGCCGCCCCAGTTATAACCTTAAAAACCGACCCAGGAAAGTACAATTCGCTTATGGCTTTGTTTTTCCATTGAGTTTCCCAAGCTATAGCACGCTCAGTTGCATACTCGTCAGTGGTTTTATCCAGTTCCTCAAGTAAAAGTCTTGTTTCGGTATCGTAAATAGTCGAATAATTATTCAAATCATAACCAGGGACAGATGCCATAGCAAGAATTTCCCCAGTATTTGCATTCATAATTATCCCAGTTGCCCTCTCATTAGGGTTATGTTCATCAACAGTTTCACTAAGTTCACTTTCTAAGTAATGCTGAATAGTAAGGTCTATGTTTAATACTAATGAATTTCCATCTTGTGCTTCAAAAGCTTGTTCATAGCGGTATGGCATTTGTCCACCTTGTGCATCCCTAGCCATAATAACTTTTCCGTCAACACCTGACAAATACTCATCATATTGTGCTTCTAGTCCGTATTCACCATTCCCCTCAAATCCTGTAAACCCAATAACTGCCGCAGCTAATTCATTGTTAGGATAAAATCTTTTTAGCGTAGCTTCTGCACCAATGGAAGTTATATTATTCGCATCAATAAAAGCAACTATTTCATCTTTAATTACTTCGTCAACTTCTCTTTTTAATATTTCATAACCCGTTTCTTTTTGAGAACGTTCAACGATAAAACTTCTGTCTATCTCAAGAATTTCCGCCAAAGTATCAAAGATTAAATCTTTTTTATCAGGGTCATTTTTCTCCAAGGTAACAGGGTCTAAATATATGTTGTAAACCGTTCCGCTTTTGGCTAAAACTTCGCCATTTGCGTCATAAATTGAACCACGCATTGCATCAATACTAACTGAAGTAAATTGTTGCGCATTAGCGTAACTTTGATATTCATTGCTATTTATAATTGCTGCATCTATTAAATTTACCATTATGTAAACTGTAAAAGCAACAACAACTAACGCAACCACACCATTAAGCCGTCTTTTCATCGACGACGTCGGCTTTGTCGACATAAAAAATACAACTCCTCACTTTTTAACCAATAAACGACAAATCTCTTTAAAAAGGACAAAATTTTTCACCCTTTATTTATGCAAAGAAAGCTAAGTATAAATCTTCATCTATGCTTTAACATTATGAAGTATAAACTTAACTTTCCGTCAATTAATTTTATTCATTATATTCCTATATATTCCAAAACTGAGAAAAACCAATCTTTCGCTGTGTCAAAAACAGATTTTCCTTCCTCAACTTCAACTTTTGTAAAATTGCTATTATCTACCTCAAGATACTGAATTTGAGTTTTTTCGAGTTTTTGCAAACCTAAAACGTCCACTGCGTATGAGTCGATACTATTTAGAGAAATTTTGCTTTCAAGTTCAGCTTCCATTCTGTCATTTTCACTGTTCACTTCAGCAATTTCTGCCTTTAATTCCGCTTCGTAAGAATATAGCTCGGTAGTACGCACGTTTCCGTAGAGAATTGCACATAGTACAAACCCTGTAAACGTGGCTACCATAAGAGATTTGAATGCTGAAATGGTTTTCTTCCTAGTATTCTTTTTAACTCTTATCTTAGGTTCAGCTTGCTTTTTCGGCAAATTCTCATATATCGATATGTCATATGCTAAATTGTCACGGCGTGCCATTCCAGTTCCCCCTTCTGCTAGTCTGCTAATTTCTCAATAACTCTGAGTTTAGCACTTCTACTTCTTTTATTTTGTTCTAATTCCTCTTGCGATGGTTCAATAGGTTTTCTATTAACAAGTTTCCCCCTTGGCGTTTTCCCGCACACACATTGAGGAAAATCGGGTGGACAAATGCAACCTTTGCAAAAACTAGCAAATCTTTGCTTCACCATTCTATCTTCTAAAGAATGGAAAGTTATAACCGCTAATCTTCCACCTACAGATAACATATCAAAAGCACCATCAAGCCCCTCTGACAAATGTTCAAACTCTCTATTCACAGCAATTCTAATTGCTTGAAAAGTTTTTCTACAAGGATTTTTCTCTCTCCTTACTTTAGCCGGAACAGATCTCTTTATAATTTCCGCAAGCTCTAAAGTTGTGTTAATAGGAGCGATTTCCCTTTGTTTAACAATATTTGACGCAATACTTCGAGAAAATTTTTCTTCCCCAAACTCAAAAATTATTTTCGCCAATTGTTCATAAGTATATTCATTTATAATATCTTTTGCAGAAATTCCATCTTTACTCATTCTCATGTCTAAAGGTGCGTCAACGTGAAAAGAAAAACCTCTTTCCCCCGTATCAAGTTGATGAGAAGAAACTCCAAGGTCAAGTAAAATCCCGTCCACACCTTGCAAATCTAAATTACTCAAAACATATTTAATATTTGAATAATTATCATTTACAATAGTAGCATTAAACCCTTCAAGCCTTTGAGTTATAACTTTTATAGCATCAGGGTCACGGTCTATGGCAATAATTCTCCCTGTTGTAAGTTTTTTTGCAATTTCTTTTGTATGACCTGCTCCACCCGAAGTTCCGTCAACATAAATTCCCTCAGGATTAATGTTTAAACCGTTTATACACTCGGAAAGCAAAACAGAAATATGATTAAATTCCACTTGTTGTCCCCATTTCTATTAATAGAAATTTTTTCTATTTGTAGACATTTTTCTTGTCAGAATATTTTCATTAAAAATCAATATCTTCCATTACTTCGTCCATTTCTTCTTGTGAAACATTGTTATTAATTTCCTCCCAAGAGGACTTGTCCCAAATTTCAGCTCTATCAGAAACACCAACAACAACTATCTCTCTTTCTAAGTTAGCGTGTTCCCTTAAAGGCTGCGGAATAACAATTCTTCCAAGCTTGTCCACAGTAATTTCACAAGCACTAGCCATAAAAAAACGTTGTAATTTCCTACCTTTTGAAAGTGGCAAAGCTTTTATTTTTTCAACAAGAATTTGAAAATCTTCAACTGAATAAACAAATATACAGTCATCAAATCCTTTTGTGATAACGAAAGTTTCCCCGATAACATCTTTAATTTTAGTAGGAAAATTCATTCTCCCCTTCGCATCCATACTATGAAAATGCGTTCCCATTAACATATTATCGAACAAAACCTCACCTCCACAACCTAAAATATCCACAAAACACCACAAAACACCTTTGATATATATTATACAGGCAAATTGAATAAATATCAACCACTTTGGGTAAATGTTTCAATATAATTTTGCATAAATTATCGAAAAGTTTTTTGTGAATATTAAACAAAAATAAGCGAAAAACTATCGAACAATAGCTTTTCACTTATTTTTTTGTAATTATTTAATTCAATTTTAATTTATTTTAATGAATTTTTCATTTTAAAAGTTAATCCTGTTTTATCCAAAACAGCAGCGATTATAAAAAACAACACTCCAGCGCCAATTCCTTGAATTAAACTAGGCACAAGAGTAAGCAATGCCCCAGGAAGTCCGTATAAAATTATCTCAGCTACAAAATATCCAAAGACTGTTACCAAAGTTGTAAGAACCACTGCAATAATGTTTTTTATACAAACTAATTTACTTTGTCTATAAGTAAACAATATGTAAAAGCACGCAGAGTTGAGCATTTTTACAATTAAAGTCGGAATAATATACATATGATAACCCGCTAATAAATCAGCTAAAGCTCCACCTATTCCACCCGAAAAAACTCCAAAGGGAAAAGGCAAAATGCAAGAAGCAAGATAGTTTAACGAGTCCCCAAGGTGAATATATCCATTCCCCCAAGGAATTTTAATTGCAAAGGTAGCAACGCAAATTAATGCTGCAAATAGTGATGTGAATATTAGTTTTTTTGTTCCAGTGTTTTTCATTCTGTTCTCTCCTTCTAATTTTAATTATAAATATATTTCAGGGACCGCAAGTTTCCCTAATAACGGCTCAAAAAATATTCCCTCAAGCTCATTTTTATTCATTTCAATCGTATTTTCAAGAACTTCATATATAAATTTCGATACAATTTCCACTGAATTACTAAGACTGTACCCTCTCATAAGCAAACCAGTTAAGCAAGAGGCAAATAAATCCCCTGTCCCAGCATAACTTTTTGTCCTTTTTATTTCGCTTTTGAAAATTTCACCTTTATCATAAACTAAGTTATAAAGATTTTCTCCACCGCAAATCCCTGTTATAACAATAGATTTTCCACCCATTCCAACTAGCTTTTGGATAATTTCAACAGCTTTTTCTATAGAAATATCTTCACCGCTGTATTCAGTATCCGTCAAGTAACAAGCTTCGGTAACATTTGGTGTTATAACGTCAGAAACTGCGACTAATTCTTTCATTCCCTCACACATTTCTTTTGTGTAGGTAGAATAAATTTTGCCATTATCCCCCATAACAGTGTCCACAACAGCAATAGTTTTAGGGTTTATTTTTTTTTGTGAAACGATAAAATCTTTTGTAATTACAACTTGTTCAAACGAGCCTAAAAACCCGCTATAAACTGCATCAAAACTAATTTTTTTATCATTCCAATCTTTTAAGTAAGCAGTTAAATCTCCCGTCATATCTCTGAAAAAGAATTTGTCAAATCCAGTATGACAAGATAAAACCGCCGTAGGAACAGGGCAAGCTTGCACACCTAAAACGGAAAGCACAGGAATTGCAATAGTAAGCGAACATCTTCCTATCCCTGAAATATCATTTATACAAGCTACTTTTGTAACGTTTTTTACTTTCAAAACATTCCCCTCCTTTTTACTTAGATTTAATAATAAATGAAAAAAGAACAAAATTCAAGCCTTTACTACACCAAACTAAAAAAATATAGAACAATTCACACAAAATTGCTCTATATTTATATTTTTTTATTAATCAAGACTAATTTATTAGAAAAAATGAGTAAATAAACATTGCAATATTAAACACAAAATAAAGGACAATAAAAGGATTTAACATAACAAATGTAAGCCTTTTTGACAAAGGTTCGCTATTAGTTTCATAAATAAACAAGCTTGAATTTTTCTTCAAAAGTTTTTTTACAATATAAGTTATTGCACCACCCAAAAAGAAAATTCCACCGCTTACAATTAGGGTAAATGTTACAAAAACGTATATCGTTGAAGGAACACTCATACTCTCGCTTATAATAAAATAACTTCCCAGTCCAGCAATTAAATTATTTATTGCGTGTAGAATTATTGCCGGATAAATGGACTTAGTTTTAACAGTAATATATCCAAAAGCAATTCCTATCACTAGTGCAGCCACAGCTTGCCCAATATTCCCGTGGACTAAACCAAACATTAATGCTGACACAAAAATTGCAATTTTGCTCCCAAAAGGCAACAACGCTTTTAATACAATACCACGGATTAAGATTTCTTCAATCAAAGGTGCCATAACACTAATTCTCACCAAATATAACGCCATATGATAAGTGCTTGTATTTTGCACTGATATATCCACTTCGGGGACATAAATCCCTCCACCTTCAAAAAGAGCGGTTATTTGTTGGGAAATTGTTCCGCTCGCAAGGTTAAGAAAATACATTATGGGGAGCCCGAAAAAAAGAAAAATGGCGATACTGCTACCCTTGTTGAAAATATAAGGATTGTCTTCATCTTTTGTAATTCCACGCAATTTAAATATTGAGAAAAAATCAAACTTAAATATAAAACATGCCAAGCCCACAGAAATCAACAAAAATCCTATTTGCAAAGCACCGTCGAAAAACAGTTGCTCCTCAAAAGTAAGGCTTGCAAAAAGAAGTCCAATTTGCTCTCCAAAATAATAGGAAAAAACATAGGGTAAAATATAAAATAAAAAAATTGCAAAGCCCGCTGTAGATGCACTTTGAAACATTTTTTTAGAAGAATTATCAACAAAAAAATTCACAATTTATCCGTCCTTTCAAAAAAACTATAAAATCATATTTAAATTGATATTACCATATAAATATAAATATTACAAGTATATTTAAAAAATAGTACTCGATTATATAAAATTCATTAAAATATTTATATTTATTAACAAAAAGTTCATCAAAAATTTTAATTAATATGATATAATTAAAGTAATATATGTATGATTTAAGTAACTTTTTATTTGTTTTAAAATTACAAACAGAAAGGACGGATTTTATGGCAAAAAGATGTCCACATTGTGGTAGAGATGCTTTATATTGCAGTAACTTCTGCATATTTTGTGGTAAGGAGTTACCCGAAATATACTACACTCGTAACACAGAAGTGAAAAAACATTCCTTTTCGCCAAGTTTTTTCCTTATGGTTATGGGAGTAATTTTCGTTTGCTTTATGTATTTTCAGATAATTGTATTTAATGATACAACATATCTATCCTTCCCTTTCGCACTTTCAAGTCTTTTTTTTACTTATAAAAATAATAGGAAAAATGATTGTATTTTCACCGTTGCAGTTAATATAATTGTACTTGCTGTGTCCATTACATTACTTTTTTATCAACAATTTATTTAACTTAAGAAAAAATCAAATATGGCTGAAACAAAAACTTTATTATAGGTTTTTGTTTCAGCCACTTTTTTATTTAATATTATCATTAACTGTAAGGTCGTATTCATAATAATCCGACACTAACATTTCTTCGTCAAAAGTTACTTTAAAACTATGTTCTTGCTCGTCCCCTGCTTCATTTATATAGTAATAATTAAATAAATATTCAGTATAAGTTTCAAAGTATTTTACAGAAATTGGTTTTATTCCAAAAATATCATTTACTTCGCTTAATTTTTGCCCGATTTCAACTTTTAAAGTGCTTATTGGTTCATTAACTTTTACACCTTTATAATTTGCATCTTGCACAGTGTAATCGCGATAATAAACATAGGCAATTTTTTCATCTAAAAGGTCAACTTTTATTATCCAAGTCGGCACTTTCACTCCGTCAACTGTAATAACTCTGTCCGATTCATAAAGATACTTCGCATCAGCCATAGTATTAATTTCGCTACTAACAGACTTAGTTTCAAAATAAATATCATTTTTCTCAGCAACAGCAAAAATATCAGTTTCTCCAACACTCTGGCTTAAATCCTTAGCAAGGTTAAACCCTCTATTTTCCTCAATATTATTTAATACAGAAACCACCGTAACCACAACAATAATCACAACTAATGCTATACCAATTAAAATGAGTAAAGTTTTTTTAGGTAAATTCACATCTACTTTTTTGAATGGATTTATACTTTTTTTCGCGACTTTTTTCTCAAGAGTTGTCCCACAATTGTAACAAACTTCGCTTGACTCATCGTTAAGAGCTTGACATTTACTACAAATCATAATTTTCTCCTTTTTAATAAAAAATTTAATTTATTACAAACTTACTTATAATTTTACCATATTACAAATAAACTGTCAATCTATTACAAAAAAATCATAAATAAATAATTTTAATATGAAAATTTATGTTAAGAAGTAACAAATATTAGAAATAGTTAGTTATTTCTAACTTTGTATATTGACAACGCTTTAACCCAATGATATAATTAAATTGCAAATGGTTCGCAAATTTAAATTTACACAAAGGAAAGAAAAAATAATGAAATACCAAACCGAACAACGTCAAAAATTATTAAACCTTTTCAAAAACAATCATCATCATTCTTTTTCCGCTACTGATATTTTAAGCGAATTTAAAGATGAGGATATAAGCATTAGTGCGATTTATCGAAATCTCAAAGATATGGAAAAAGAAGGATTGATTTGCAAAATTGCTGAAAAGGGTCGTTCTGAAGCAGTTTATCATTATGTTGACCCTGATAGCTGTGTTGGAATTATTCATTTAAAATGTGAGAGTTGCGACAATATCTATCACTTAAACAAGCATATTTCAAATATGTTAATTGGGATTGCAAATGACGAACATAATTTTTCAATTAATCATTCTGGAGCATTTTTATATGGCAAATGTGAAAATTGTTCGCAAATTAACACAAAATAACTAAAATTGTTATGACTAGAAAGGACTGGACTTTTAATGAAGAAAAAAATTATTATCACAGTGGCACTTGTAGGGGCTATGTTATTAACCGCTTGTGGAAACACAACAACCTCAGATAACGTAAACTCCCAATCATCACAAGATGAAAAATTAAGTATAGTTACTTCCACTTTCCACGAATATGACTGGGTAATGGAAATTTTAGGGGAAAATAATGAGAATTTTGATGTAACTTTACTTTTAGATTCAGGGCTTGATATGCACAGTTATGAACCAAGTGTACAAGATATAACAACAATAACTTCTGCTGATTTATTCATTTATAATGGTGGGCATTCCCACGATTGGGTTGCTGATGTAATTGCACAACCAACTAATGAAAACTTCACTGCTGTTAATATAATGGAAAGTTTAGGTGATTCAGTTAAAGCTGAAGAAACTGTTGAAGGTATGCAAATTGACGGACATAGTCACGATGAAGATGAGCATTCTCATGACGAAGATGAGCATACTCACGACGAAGATGAACATACTCATGAGGAAGACGAGCATACTCACGATGAGGCCGACTCCCATGACCACGATGCGCACGCACATATACACGATGATGA
>CAYJLB010000031.1:0-10211 GCA_964370845.1 uncultured Oscillospiraceae bacterium | reverse complement strand
AACACATTTGGCTTTCACTTAACAACGCTATAGTTGCTTGTGAAATAATTGGTGATGCAGTTGCAGAAACAGATGCTGAAAACGCAGAAGTTTACAAAACTAATACATCAAACTATATTAAAACTTTAGTAGATTTAGATGCTGAATACGAAACTGTTATTGCAAATGCAAATAGAGATACATTAATTTTCGCTGATAGATTTCCATTTTTATATATGATGTCTGATTATGACGTTAATTATTATGCAGCTTTCCAAGGTTGTTCTGCTGAAACTGAAGCTACTTTTGAAACAATCACTTTCCTTGCAGAAAAAATCAATGAGCTTGATGTAAAAAAACTGCTTATTCTTGACAATGGATTAATTGACCTTGCTAACACTGTTATTGCAAGCACAGAAGATAATGACAGCGAAACTCTAATTTTACACTCTATGCAATCAGTATCAAGAGATGAAATTGAAGCTGGCGCATCATACTACGGATATATGCAAGAAAATCTAGAAACTATAAAACTTGCACTAGAAGATTAATGATAGGTGTTAGTTTGATATAAAGTATCAAATATCAAGAAAGGAATAACTGTTTTATGCAAATTATATGCAAAGACCTTAGCGTTGGATATGACAATGTACCAATTCAAAAAAACATTAATTTCCATATAAATGCTGGAGCATACGTTTGTGTTGTTGGAGAAAACGGAGTTGGAAAAAGCACTTTGATTAAAACTATCCTAGGACTTTTACCACCTATTGAAGGTTCAATTGAAATAGGAAATGGTATCAAGGGATATTCTGTAGGTTACCTTCCTCAACAAACTAATGTTCAACGAGATTTTCCCGCTTCTGTTTATGAGGTAGTTCTTTCGGGTTGTTTAAACAAAGTTGGAATGCGACCTTTTTACAATAAAGCGGAAAAAAATCTTGCTAAAAAAATGCTTGAAAAACTTAATATTTTAGAACTCCAAAAAAAGAGTTACAGCGAATTATCAGGAGGGCAACAACAAAGAGTTCTACTAGCAAGAGCTCTTTGTGCAACTGATAAAATCTTGTTATTGGACGAACCTACAGCTGGACTTGATATAGGCTCAACAAAAGAATTTTACAAGCTAATAAAAAGTCTAAACAAAGAGGGAATAACAATAATAATGATTACACACAATTTAAACGAGGCGATTTCTGATGCAGACACCGTACTTTGTTTAAATAATTGCGGTGTAAATTGCATAACTGCAAATGCTTATAAGGAGGATATAGCTGATGATTAATACATTACTTGAGTATCTTTCTTACCCTTTTGTTGTATATGCTTTTATTGTGGGGATTTTAATTGCACTGTGTTCCTCATTACTGGGCGCAACACTTGTGCTAAAAAGATTTTCATATATTGGAGATGGACTTTCCCACATTGCCTTTGGAGCAATAGCAATTGCTTCTGTACTTGATGTAACAAATCAAGATGCCTTAGTTTTTCCGATTACCGCCCTTAGTGCTGTGTTATTGTTGAGAATAGGTCAAAATGCTAAAATTAATGGTGATGCAGCAATTGCAATGATGTCAGCAGGTTCCCTTGCCGTTGGATATTTCTTAATGAATGTATTTAATGTTTCAACAAACTTAGCGGGCGATGTATGTACAACTTTATTTGGTTCAACTTCAATATTAACTCTAACAATGACTGACGTTATAACAAGCGTGATTTTATCTGCTTCAGTTATTATTATCTTTTTACTTTTTTACAACAAAATTTTCTCAGTTACATTTGATGAAACTTTTGCTAAAGCAAGTGGAATTAAAGCAGATTTATATAACTTAATTATTGCAATCACAATAGCTGCTGTAATTGTAGTAGCAATGAACTTAGTTGGCTCATTACTTATCAGCGCCCTTGTAATATTCCCAGCCCTTTCATCAATGCGTTTATTCAAAAATTTTAAGTCAGTTATTATTTTTTCCTCAATAGTTTCAGTATTCTGTGCATTTGTTGGAATTGTAATTTCAATTTTATATGGAACTCCTGTAGGAAGCACTATAGTTGTAATTAACCTTTGCATTTTCTTAATTTGTTCTACAATTTCTAAAGTGAGAGTGAGAATATGAAAAATAAATTAATTTTAACAACGACAATAATTAGCTGTTTATTTTTAGTTGCTTGTTCTCCACCTGAAAACACACTAATTGACGAAATATTACAAACTGAGGAGATAATTAACGATTCTGTTGACTTAAATTCAATAATGGTTTCCGAGGATTTTAATGTATCTATTGTAGATGAAAATAGAAATATTATAGAAATTAATCCAGAAAACACTACATCAAACTCAGAGGTAGATTTCGATTTTACCACTATGAGTTCAACAATGGTTTACGCTCAAGTATATGATTTAATGTCAAATTCGGACAGCTATTTTGGGAAATCATTTAGAATGGTTGGAGAGTATAATCAAACTTTAGACAGTTATGATGAACTTATGCATTTTATTATAATAAATGATGCGACTGGATGTTGTCCACAAGGGTTAGAATTAAAATTCCCCGAAGATATGGAAATTCCTGTTGCTGGCACTGCTGTCATAGTCGATGCAACTGTAGACACCTATGAATTCGACGGATTTAACTACGCATATATGAACGTGTCGAGTATAGAAATAACAAATTAATTTATCACATAAAAGAGCCGAAACACTAAAAAATGTTTCGGCTCTTTTCCAATTATTTTAACCCAATAAATTTTGGGTTTCGATTTTCGTCGGCATAACGCAAAGTGCGCCTTTTCGAGTAGTAATTATTGCAGCGGCTGCATTTGCAAATTTAAGCATTTCATTAAGTTTATTTTCTGTTAAGTCAGAAAGACCATTTTCTAAAATATAATTAATTACACAAGCAAAAAAAGTATCGCCAGCACCTGTAGTTTCAACAGTATTTCCCATTAAAAAGCTATCAACTTTTACTTTTTTATTGTTGTAATATGCAACACTTCCATCTTTTCCAAGGGATAATACTATTAATTTTATATTATATTTTTCTTGTAATATAGCAATTCCTTCGTCAAAATCCTCTTTTCCAGTAAACCAAACTATTTCATTGTCGGAAATTTTTAGCACATCGCAATTTTTCATACCGTAGTCGAATTGTTCTTTTGCTAAATCCAAACTACTCCACAAACTCTCCCTTAAATTAGGGTCAAAAGTTATAGTTAGTCCATTTTCTTTAGCAATTTTTACTGCCTTTTTTGTAGCATTACGAACCTCATCATGTGTCATTGAAAGCGTTCCAAAATGAAAAATTCTAGCACTTTTTATTAAATCTTTTGGAATTTCATCTTGGAGAAGCATCATATCTGCACCAGGATTTCGATAGAATGAAAACTCCCTATCTCCATCAGAATAATTATGCACAAATGCAAGAGTTGTGTTCACTTTATCGTCCATTTTCAAGCCACTTGTGTTTATTCCAACGTCCTCAATTCGAGATTTTAGCATTTTACCGAAACCGTCATTCCCAACTTTTCCAATAAAAGCAGTCTTTTTCCCTAAATTTGAAAGCATTGAAAGTACATTACAAGGCGCGCCACCTGGATTTACCTCTAAAAGTTTGTTATTTTGCTCAGAAATTCCATATTCAGTAAAATCAATAAGCAATTCGCCTAAAGCCACAACATCAAATTCTTTCATAACAATGTTCATTCCTTTCTTTGCTTGTAAAAAAACATTATTTAACTAACAAATCATATTTTTTCAAAGAAGTTTTGTAGTCAGTATCAATTATATTTTCAATTTTTCCATTTCCACAATAATAATTCGAAGTCATTGTGTATCGTCCGCCATTGATAAATATTTCAACCAAACTTTTATCCACAATTATGTCAAGTTTCAAGGAAATATAAGAGTCAAGTTTCACTTTTCTTATGTTATCAACACCGTCCTCTTTTAGGTGTCTATCTAGCTTAAACAAACTTTTACTGCGGTTTATAATAAGCTTGTTTTCTATTCTATCATAGGAAATTTTGAAACTTCCCGAAGTAGTTTTAAGCAGTTCTATTTCAAATTTTTGCCCCTCCGACAAATCCGATTCGATTTGAAGTCTAAAACAGTCAGGGTTGCCTTTTGTTATATCCAAATAACATTTCCCGTGATATTTCTCTAATGTTTCAATAGGTTTTTGATATAACCTTTTATTTTCAAGGGTTAATTTTCGCGGTAAAGTCATAGCTCCTGCCCAACCGTGATTTAATTGGTCGGTAACAAAATTTCTTTCCCACATTTGTGCCCAAGCGATTAAAATTCTATCTCCGTTTATATCTTCTAAAGTTTGTGGTGCATAAAAATCAAAACCTGTGTCAATTTCATCATAATAATCAGCAGTAAATTTTCCAGTTTCAAAATTCATATCTCCAACAAAATAAACTGCGGAAGAAATATTTCTATACTTATCACCTTGCGACGGCATTTCAATTGGAGATGTTAAGATTACATATTTTTCCCCTAACTTAAACAAGTCGGGACACTCAAAAACTATCCCCATAAGTCCGTTTTCTTGCCCACGCAAAGTTTCCCCTACATACTCCCAATCGGTCAAATTTTTCGACTTATAAAGAAGCATTGTTCCGATTTTTTTTGAGGTTACCATTGCACCCAAAAGTGCAAAATACTCATCTTTAATTTTAAATAATTTAGGGTCGCGAAAATCAGCAGAAGTCGCAAATTTCGGCAAATCTTCCCCAGTTATAACAGGGTTTTGTGGCAATTTCTTATAGGTATTCCCGTCACCAATTGCAATACATTGAAGTTGCTCAACAGGCTCGCCCATTTTACCTTTACAAGCCGTATACATTAGAATATGCTTTCCGTTATCTTCAATAGCTGTACCCGAAAAACAACCTAAATCCTTTTCGTATTCTTCATTTGGAGTAAGTGCAATTTCTTTATGTTCCCAAGCGATTAAATCTTCGCTAACTCCATGACACCAATGCATAGGTCCCCATTTTGTGTCATGTGGATTATGTTGTGCGAACAAATGATATTTCCCACCAAAAACTGAAAATCCATTAGGGTCATTTATCCATCCGCTTTCACTTGTATAATGAAATTTGGGTCTATATAAATTATTAGTTTGCATTTTTCCCTCCAAAGTGTTTGTATATTATTTTATCATATCAATTGAAAATTGTCCAACGTTTTCCATAATCAAATCTGCTTTAGGCAAATTTTCTTTAGTCCCAATACCAACGCAAAACATATTTGCATTTTTTGCAGCTTCAACGCCAGCATAAGCGTCCTCAAAAACTACACAGTTTTCAGGTGAAATGCCTAAAACTTCCGCCGCTAAAACAAAAACTTCAGGGTCAGGTTTAGCTTTACTAACCTTATTTCCATCAATAATTGCGTCAAATAAATGGATAATATTTGTTCTTTCCAAAATGACAACAGCATTTTTACTAGCCGAGCCTAAAGCGATTTTCACTCCGCTATTTTTGAGCGTTTCAAGGGTAGATTTTACCCCAGTTAAAAGTTCACTTTCATCAATTTGCTTTATAAACTCCAAATAATCATCATTTTTTTTATTAGCAATTCGAATTCTTTCCTCTTGTGGCATATCTTCACAATTTCCAAGCTTGCACATAATATCCATACAAGCCATTCTGCTAACGCCTTTGAAGTCCTCGTTTTGTTCCTCCGTGAAGTCAAAACCCATTTCTACACCAAGTTTTTTCCACGCAAGATAATGATATTTTGCAGTGTCAACTAAAACTCCGTCTAAATCAAAAATTGCAAGCTCAAGCTTTTTCATAAGTCACCTCTAAAGTTGTTTTAGGAGAAACTTCAGTCCCATTTCCATTGAAGAAAATTTCAACTTTCTTATCTCCATTATTTAATATTGAAATATTATTTTTTGAAATATTTGCAGATAATTTTTGTCCTTGATAATAAAAATTAAACTTCAAATTATTAATTTCTTTTGGGAATTTTGGAGTAATATGAAGCTCATTTCCAATCATTCTTATCCCAGCAAAACCGTAAACAATACACTGCCAAACTCCACCATAAGAAGCGGAGTGAATTCCCGCATCACTTGAATTCATTTTTTGTGTCAAGTCAATTAAGCAAGCCTTGTTGAACAATTTGTAGCTATAGTCAGTGTCCCCAATATCATTTGCTAAAATTGAATAAGTTGAAAAACTCAGCGAACTATCGTGTAAACAAAATGGTTCATAATAGTCAAAATTAGCCTTTTTAGTCGCATTATCCCATTTTTCTCCAAAAAGTAAAAATAGCACCATAATATCCGCTTGTTTTGAAACTTTAAACTCGCTCACTTGTTCTAAATTATATTCTTCAAGAATTAACCCAACTTTATCTGCATTTTTGTATCTTTCAAGGTCAATTTCTTCCAAATTTCTAAAAGTTGTATCTTGGTCAATAATCAAATTTTCATCAGGTTTTGGAATATAAACCTTTTCAATTCTTGCTTTAATATCTTCAATTTCTTTGTCAATTCCTGTTTTCTCACAGAGGATATTAAACAATTCATTGTCATTATTTTTTAATTCATTGAAAATTTCAACTGCATACTCCATATTCCATTTCGCAAGGTAATTTGTATAAGCATTGTCGTTTACATATTCAGAATATTCGTCAGGACCAATTACTCCATTAATGTGAAGCAAATCATCATTTTCACTAGTTTCAAGGCGTGAGTTCCAGAAAATTGCAGTTTCAAGTAAAATTTCATAACCATACTTTTTCATAAATTCAATATCACCAGTGAATTTATAATAGCTGTAAATTCCAAAAGCAACGTCACTTGTAATGTGAATTTCCCACATTCCAGTCTTAACAACTTCCCTCTCCCCAGTAAATGGATCCATATTATTGTAAACAGGAGTTACTTCGCCATCGTCAGGGTTTGCACCCTCCCAAGGGAACATTGCACCTTTAAACCCGCTCTCTAAAGCTTTTTTCTTTGCACCAGCAAGACCTTTATAACGATAAGTCATCAAGCTTTTTGCAACGGTAGGATTTTGCAAAATATATCGTGGTAAAATAAATACTTCTGTATCCCAAAAAGTATGACCTTTGTACCCTTCTCCAGACAAACCTTTTGCCCCTATATTCATTCTAGCATCATGAGATGGAGTCATTACGTTAAGGTGATACATAACATAATTTACAGCAAATTGGTCAAATTCATTTTCCGAAGAAACTTCAATATAATCATTTTTCCATAATTTTTCTTCAAGAGCAGTTTTGCTTTCTAAAAACAGCTTATCATAACCTTTTTCAGCATATTCAACAAGCAATTTATAAGAATTTTCCATATCTGAAATCCCTATTTCTTTGTTATCAACACAAGTATAATAACTTGCATATTTCTCAAAAGTGATTTTACTATCTTTTTTTCCTTCAAAAGTATAAGTTTGAGTAACTTTACGTCTTTCCATAACTGGCTTTGGCAAAGTTAAATCTTCCACACCGTTTGCAAACGCTCTATGACAAACATTAATGTAAAAATCATAACCGCTTTGTGTAGTTTTTAAGTTTGTGTAAATATATTTCTTGTCAAAAAATCTTCCTGAAACATAGTGGAAATGACTTTCACCTGAATTTGAACATCTAGAATTTATACCCGAATTAATTTTAATTTCACAATCTTTTTTTAATGAGATAATTTCAGTTCTACTAGCAAGCAAATGTAAATTGTCGCTAGAAATAAATCTTGTCATAACAAAAGAAAGTTCGTTGTCGAGAGTTTTATAAGTAAAAGTACGCTTCAACTCGCCAGTTCTTAGGTTCAAGGTTTTGCTGTAATTTTCCACATTATTTTTTGTTAGGAAAAATCTTTCTCCGTCAATAAAAATATCAAAGGAAAAAGTATCCGCAGTATTAGGAAGTTCAGTAACTTCGTTTTCATTTGTAACATTAAAAGTTCCCGCAATAAAAGTATTTGCGGTTTTGTTTGGATAACTTTCCTCGGAATATCCACGAACGCAGATATAACCATTACCTTGGCACATAATTGACTCGGTTTTTCCAAGGTTATTTGGGTCAAAACTATCCTCTTTTAATAAAAAATTCTTGTATTCATTCTCTCCACTATTGTAAACTAGCATAAAAAATCCCCTTAATTTTATTTTATTTCAACTATATATTTCTCATCACTTTGTTTTGTTTCAACTATAATTTTTCCATCTTCACGCTTGAAATTAATGTCAAAAATACATTCACCAATTTGTAAATTTTCAACTTTTACAAAATCCAATTTCTTTGGCAAATTAGGTTTTATTGTAATTTTTTTATCTTGTGCAAAAGGTTCAATCCCCAAAATATTTCGCATAAATACGTGGTGAATTCCATAGCCTGACCAAAACTGCATAAAACAGCCGTCATCTGGTAAAATTTCGCTAATAGTGCCTTGCATACCTTTGTCCATTGTACCGACTAAATCAAGCAATAAGTCAAAACCTCTGTCCACTTCATTATTTTTGGCAAAAACTTCAGCTAAATAGCCTGTATTAATTGACATAGATTTATTCAAGGTGTAAATATCGTGAACAGGGTCGTTTTTATCGTCGCACTTACAAGCAAGTTTCATTCCGCAATCGTTGTAAAATTCTGCACCTTTCATTTGCTCTATACCTTTTTCTTTTATTTCCGAAGGCACAAAATCTTCGCCATAAGGTAAAATTGTCACCCAGTTTTTTATTACAAGGGGAATTAACTCATTTTCCTCATAAGATTTTGAAAGAACTTTATCGAAATATTCACCCATAATTTTTGTCATTGTAGCAGTATTTTTTATTGAATTAACAAGCAAATCTCTACTATTTTTTATCTCGTCAATTGTACAAATTATATCTCCGAAAAATTCTTCTTCTTTGCAATAAAATTTCTCTAGCACTTCTTTTTCAAGGGCAATTCTTTTACTCTCAAATTCTTCAACTTTTTCAGTTAACCCTTTAATTTCGCATAGATAAGCAAGCTGTTTATACGCATTAATCATTAATATTGCAATATCAATTACACGTCCGTCAATCCCGTGAACTTCAACAATTCCAGCACCTTTAGGGCAAAGAGAACCACTTTCAATCTTACTTTCCGCCCACTTAATTCCATCTAAACAAAATGGCAACATTTCTTCTAAAAATTCATTGTCCCCAGTCCACTTGTAAACTTCGTATAAAGCAGTCACAAAGTGAGGAGTTTCTTGTAAATTACCCTCGTTATAAACTACACCAAAGGAAGAAATTTCGTGGATAACTCGCCCGTTATTGTTTGTTTTTACAGAAATATCTTTTAGCAATCTTAGAGTTTTCTTAGTCATTTCAATTTGTCCAACTGCTAAAGTTCCGTGAATTCCGTAAGTAGTGTCACAGCCAAAAAGCCACATAAAATCAGGACAACCGGCCGAATAATATTCCCCTAATTTATCTGAATCTTGCACTAGCATATCATAATTAAGTTTTAAGCTGTCAAAACTCTCGTCAAACTCTTTGCAATTAGTTGTTATTTTTGTTCTGCTTAAAAGATTTTCTCGTCTTGCTTGTTGTTTTTCAATTAAATTGTCAACTGTTAGCGTGGAAATCCATTTTCTCACACCCTCTAAACTGGTATCAACAATAATTACAACATTCATTTTATCGTTAATGGTAGCATTTACCATAGTCTTTTCAACATTAATTTTTTCTTCGCAATTAATTAGATAAACCATTGTATAAAAATCTTCAAATTCGTGACGAAAAACTGCATAATCGTCAGATTTTTCTACTAAAATTGTTTTACCTTCTTTAAACCCACTTTCGGGAGCAGTCCAGCATCCTTCCAGTGTTAAATCTATTTCAAAAGTTGCTTTTTCCTCACCAAAAAATGATAAGGTTAACATTCTTTCATTGTCTATAGCATTAATTTTATTAGTTAATTTTTCATATTCAAAAATACCCTCACCATTATTGATTGTATATCTTTTTGCTGATAATTCTTTATTTTCTTTAAGGATTTTAAACCCGTTTGACACTCTAAAAGGTTGTGAAAAAATACCCGACATTTTACCTTGAACGTGAAAACCACAAGGAGAGTATTTTCCATCTTGATTTAAAACTGTGTACATTTTATTTGAAGCAATATAGCAAAAATCGTTGCTTAGATTTTGTGATTTTGTAATTTTCATATTATGAACATTCCTTTCTGGACGTTTTGTGTGTCTTTTTTCATCCAACTT
>CAYJLB010000030.1:4271-23841 GCA_964370845.1 uncultured Oscillospiraceae bacterium | reverse complement strand
TCAAGCATATTCTCAATAAAAATTCCGTACCCACGGGTAGGATCATTCACAAAAACATGAGTAACAGCTCCGATAAGCTTCCCATTTTGGACTATGGGACTTCCTGACATTCCTTGTAAAATACCACCTGTAGCCTCAAGCAATTCCACATCAACAATTTGCACAACCATATTTTTCGACTGTTCATTTTCATCATATCTAACACTTTCGATGATGATGTCGTATTCTTTTGGTGAGTTTCCGCTTATTGTTGTAAGAATTGTTGCTTCACCCTCTTGAACTTCTTGTTTAAATGCAATTGGAATTGGAGAAGAAAGGTTAGGTGCGTTATCAAGTTGACCAAAAATCCCCGTATTTTCGTTAGAATAAATTTCTCCGATAGGAAAACCTGAAATAAAGCTACCGATTAACTCCCCTGGATTTTTAGGTTCTCCTTTTTTTACTCCGTTTATTGTAACGTCAACAACTTCACCTGATTTAAGAGGCAAAATTTCTCCAGTGTCGCTATCACAAATAGGATGTCCAAGACCTCCGAACATTTCAGTGCTTGGATCATAATAAGTTATAGTACCAATTCCAGCAGAACTGTCCCGAACCCAAAGACCAGCTTTATAACAAGCATCGCTAATAGAATAAACAGGTGTTAAATTTGTAATCATTTCTTTTTCATCACGAATATAGGTTATTTTTAAATTATTTCCACCACTTGATTTCATAAGATTTTGCAAATCACTGTTTGAGAAAATTTCTTCGTCATTTATTGACGTAATAACATCACCCGCTATTAAACCACTATTTGACGCTGGTGAAAACGCCCCTTCTTTTGTATCAACAGTAGAAACATCAACCACAAGAACTCCCTGTGTAAGCATTTTCAACCCAAAAGGATTTCCTCCAGCAACTAAAACAGGACGTTCAACGCTAGTAACAGCAACACTTTTTATAGGTATAGTACCGAACAGTTTTAAAGTAACATTTTCCCTAGTATTATAATTTGAGTTTACTCGGAAAACATTATTATCTACCTCTTGATGTGCAGTTATTTCAAAAAAACTGTTTATTTTTAATTCTTCACCCTTTGTAACTAAATAATTATCGGGCAAATTATACATATAATGTCCTGTTAAACCAGTTGCTGAAAAAATTGCAAATATCATTAAAGAGGTTATCCCTCTAATAAATTTATACATATTTTAAAACATTCCTTTCAATTAATTCAAATAAATTTTCTATAAAATTAATATTGACTTATTTAAGAGATATATTAAAATTAAATAAAGTAATATTTTACTCCAAAAAATTAAAATATTTAAACCATACTTTAACTTTTTATTATTTTATAATTAATTATACTTAACAAAATGCCAATAAATATGTAATTTTTGTGCATTAATATTTCCATTTTCAATTGACTTTATTGTGATAGTAGTATATAATTATAGTAGAATTAACAGTCGATTTAATAAATATTTTAACAATTACAGTCGAACTTTGAGAAAGGACGTAGTGTTTATGAAAAACTTGAAAATTAAAACTAAATTTATTATTGGGATAGGTTTGTCCATTTTTATTCTTGCTGTTTCCTGTGTTTTGTCAATCTCGGCATTAAACACAGCTTCTTCATCACTTAGAGAATTAAGCGAAGAAGAACTACCTACCATCATTACTATGTGGGAAGGGCTTGACCATTTAATGGAAGGACACATCTATGCTTACGAAGCTATTTTAGCTGCTGGTGATTTATCTATAGTAGAACCAGCGCTTGCAAATATGAGTGTTTCATTAACGGACGCTCAAGAAAGTTTAAACTCCCTTAATGTAAGTTCTGATAGCGAGGAGTTATTTGCGCAAGTTACTACAGGAATGCAATCATCAATTGCTTTATTTGAACAAATTGGTGCTGATTTAATGGCAAATACTGATGCTTCAATGTTAAATGCAAGAAATACTATGCGTGACACTTTAACTCCAATTATGCACCAATTAGAAGGTGCTATTGAAACTCATGTGATGGAATATAGCACTGAGGTTATGGCAAAGACTAATTCGGAATCTACAGTGGCAACTACTTCTGTATATTTCTGTTTAGGTATAGTTGGATTCAGTTTAATTACTTCAGTTTTAGCTTCAATTTGGTTACTACGCAGTATATTTAAACCAATTCGCGTTCTTTCTAGTATCGCAACTGAGTTCAATAAAGGAAATCTTAATATTCAAGAAAGATATGAATCCAATGATGAAATCGGTGTTGTTGTAGCTCAATTTAAAGAAACTGCAGAAACTTTATCTTCTTATGTTGGAACAATTGAATTTGCTACTAATAAATTTGCAAATAAAGATTTTGTATTACCACCACTTGAAAAACATTTTGAAGGCGACTTTTTTGCTATTGAAAAAAGTTTTCTTGATACTGCAAAAGCTATGTCCGAAGTTATGGGTAAAATTAATAATTCCTCAGCGGAAGTTGCAAATAGTGCTGATCAAGTAGCATCTGGCGCTCAATCTCTTGCTCAAGGTGCAACTGAACAAGCTGGTTCTTTAGAGGAACTTACGTCAACTATTGCCGATGTTTCTGATAAAGTTACACAAAATGCTGCTAATGCAAATAAAGCTTCTGACATGGCTCAAAGTGCAACCACTGCAATGTCGGAATGTAACAATTATATGCATAGCTTAATGAATTCAATGAGCGATATTGATGAAAAATCACAAGAAATCAATAACATTATCAAAACTATCGAGGATATTGCATTCCAAACAAATATACTCGCACTTAATGCAGCTGTTGAAGCGGCTCGTGCTGGGGCAGAGGGTAAAGGTTTCGCTGTTGTAGCTGATGAAGTTAGAATGCTTGCAACTAAATCAGCGGAAGCTGCACAAAGCACTTCTGAACTTATCAACGCTTCCATCACAGCAATTGCCGACGGTGTAAAACTTGCTCAAGTTACTGCTGACCAACTTGACAATGTGGCAATTAAAACTGCTGAAACTACCGACTTAATACTTGAAATTACAAATGACTCAAATACTCAAGCTGATGCCATTTCACAAGTTACAATCGGTCTTGAACAAATTTCAATTGTTGTACAAACTAACTCTGCTACAAGTGAAGAAAGTTCAGCTGCTAGTGAGGAATTATTAAGCCAATCTAACGTACTAAAAAGCTTGGTTTCCGAATTCAAATTAGTAAGATAAAATTTATAATTTAATACATAAAAAGGGTGTAACCAAACAATGTTTAGTTACACCCTTTTTATCTATAATACAGCCCAATCTTCACAATTCCAAACGGAAGTTGCAAGACCTTTATAAAAATCTGGTTCATGGCAAGTAAATAAAATACTTCCCTTATATTCTTGTAAAGCTCGTTTAAGCTCATTTTTTGCATCAACATCAAGATGGTTTGTAGGTTCGTCTAAAACCAAAATATTGCTCTCAATATTCATTAATTTACAAAGCCTAACTTTAGCTTGCTCACCACCACTTAAAACTCTCACCATACTTTCAATATGTTGTGTTGTAAGTCCGCACTTTGCAATCATTGCCCTAACTTCACGTTGAGTTAAAACAGGAAAATCATGCCAAATCTCATTAATACAAGTAATGTCACTATCGAACTTCATTTCTTGTTTAAAATATCCAAGGTACAAGTAATCTCCACGTTCCGATTGTCCGCTAATAGGTTGAATTTCCCCCATTAAGCTACGCAAAAGGGTAGTTTTCCCTATGCCATTTGCACCCACAAGACAAATTTTTTCGCCCTTTTCCATTTCAAGGTTTAAAGCTTTTGTAAGCGGCTTGTCATAACCGATAACTAAATCTGTCGCCTTGAAAATAATCTTACTTGACGCACGAGCCTCTTTAAAATTAAATTCAGGTTTAGGCTTTTCTTTTGAAAGTTCAATAACGTCCATTTTGTCAAGTTTTTTCTGCCTAGACATAGCCATATTTCTTGTGGAAACCCTAGCTTTATTTCGTGCAACAAAATCTTTTAAATCGTCAATCTCTTGTTGTTGCTTTTTATAAGCTGCCTCAAGTTGCGATTTTTTCATCTCATAAACTTCAAGGAATTTGTAATAATCTCCAACATAGCGGTTTAAAACCGCATTTTCAACGTGATAAATCAAGTTTACAACGCTATTTAAAAACGGAATATCGTGTGAAATCAAGATAAATGCGTTTTCATAGTCGATTAAATAACGTTTAAGCCACTCAATATGCGACTCATCAAGATAGTTTGTAGGCTCGTCAAGTAGCAAAATGTCAGGTTTTTCAAGTAAAAGTTTAGCAAGCAAAACCTTTGTCCTTTGACCACCCGAAAGCTCGGTAACGTCCTTTTCAAAACCAATTTCAAACAGACCTAAAGCACGTCCAACTTCCTCAACTTTTGCATCTACAACATAAAAGTCTTTCAAAGTAAGAGTGTCTTGAATTTCCCCTAATTCTTCCAACATTTTTTCAAGTTCATCACCATCGGCATCACCCATTTGGTCACAAAGCTCGTTCATTCTATCCTCAAGCTTAAATAAAGGAGCAAATGCGCCTTTTAACACATCACGAATAGTTAAGCCTTTTTCAAGTGCTGTGTGTTGGTCTAAGTATCCAACTTTAACATTATTACTCCATTCAATATCCCCTTCGTCGGGCATTAAAGTTCCTGTAATAATATTCATAAAAGTAGATTTTCCCTCACCATTTGCACCGATAAAGCCAACATGCTCACCCTTTAACAAACGGAAAGAAACATCTTTTAAAATAGCTCTGTCACCAAAGCCGTGATTTAGATTTTGTACATTTAAAATGCTCATAAAAATAAAATTCCCCTTAATAAAAATAATTGTCCAAAGTATATTTTATAACAAAACTCGGATAAAATCAATAGTTCTATCCGAGCTTTTAAATTAATAGCTATTTGCATTAAAAAAGGGATTTATTACAAAAAAATGTGTGTAAATTTTCATCTAATTGAGGAAATTTGCTTTATCATAAATTTCTGCAAAAACTCTAGTTTTCCAAAGTGGCATTATTTCGCTTTCGATTTTTCCAGCTCTAAAAAGTCCTGCAAAATGCTCAATTTGATAGATGAAACCGTTTTCTTCCCCACTTTTAAATTCTTCAATAAGTTCATTATCTCGGTTGTATAAAGCACAGCCTTTTCCATTCCAAAAAGAATTAATAATTATGTAACCATCTTCCCCAAAAATTTTTGCTGTGTGAGGAATTGCAAGCCTTATTCCAAATTTGCAAGTTGCAATAATATCATCTTCAAACTTCATCATTGTAGTGCCAAATTCGTCCACTCCGCTATCACCAATTTCAAGGAAAGTAGATACTTTTTCTGGAGATTTGTTGAGTAAATTAATTGGATAAGCAAAAGTGTAAACTCCAACATCGTACATTCCACCACCACCTAAAGCCTTGTCAAAAAGCCTTGCTCCAGGGAATTTTTTTGCATAAAATGAAAAATCTACATCAATATTTCTTATCTTTCCAATTTTATTTTCCAAAATCCACTGGGAAACTTTTTTTGTAGTAGGTAAAAATGCAGTCCACATTCCTTCCATAATTAAAACATTGTATTTTTTATTAATTTCAATAACTTTTAAAGCATCATCTTCCGTCATAACGCAAGGTTTTTCACATAAAACAGCCTTATTATTTTTCCCACAAAGTTCGATTAATTCAAGGTGGGTAGAATTTATGGTTGATATGTAAACACAATGGATATTTTCGTCTTGCACAAGTTTTTCATAACTGTCAAAAACTTTTACTTTACCGTATTTTTCTGCAAATTCAGTAGCTTTTTCCACATTCCGAGAAGCAACTCCATATAAAACATTGTCCTCACTTGAAGCTACAGCGTTTGCAAAAGTTTTCGCTATATTTCCAGGACCAATAATCCCCCAATTAACTTTTTTCATTTGACAAAACCCTTTCCAAAATTATTTTTTTCAAGGAGAAAACAAAGTCAGCGTCCTGTTGTTTTGTCCGCTTAGGAGCACCTTTTAACTTTCCGCCAGCTTTTAAAGTTTTTTTAGCAAAATGCCTACTCATAAGCAATTCGTCAATATTATCTTTTGTGTATTCACGCCCGTCCTGATTAAGTGTAATCGCCTTTTTAGCAAGGCACATTGCCGCTAAACCATAATCTTGCGTTATAACAACATCTCCACTTTTTATCATATTTACAAGGGCAAAATCTACGCTGTCTGCACCTTTTGAAAAGGTTAGCGTTTTCGCTCCCTCTTTATTAAAAAAATGGGAAGTATCACAAAGTATAAAACATTCCAAAGAGTATTTTTTCGCCAATGAAACGCTTTCATCTACCACTGGACAACCGTCAGCATCAATTAAAATTCTCGCCATATATAGTTAACTCCTTTTTTGCAACGTGGCGGGGCAACGTGACATTGCATCCATACCCGCGTTTTTACGTTGTGAAATAGAAAACGTACTGCCCGCGAGGCAAACGTGACGCTTGACCCATTAGTAAGCAGCACATTTCGTTTCTGCGAGGTCGTCTTTTTGTAGGGCAAGGGCTCTGCTCTTGCCATTTAGAATTTTGTTGTAGGGACGAACAAAAACAGAAATTACACAAGCTAAAAGTTTAGGTCAAGCCTTTTTAAAGGCTTGCAGGGTGGAGGGACAGCGTCCTTCCTCGCTTGTCGCAACAAGCGAAAAACTCGAATGAAAGTAGGGACGAGGCTTGCCCTTGTCCGATAAACGTCGCAAAAAATCACGAAATATATAAAGAATATCAAATAAAAAAATAATATCAAAAGTGCTAGTAGAGATAATTTTTTGCGGTCGGATTAATGCCGTGAAAATACAGGCTCCAACTTTTTATTCAACTTTTTTAACAAACTACTATTCAAACAACCTAACGCAATACCTTTATATCATTTTAATTTTACAGCAAAAATTAATAAAAGTAAAGACTAAAAGTTAAAAAGTCTATTGAAAATTTCCAAAATCTTAAATTTAATTTCGAATTCTTCGGGCTGTGTAATAATTTTTATTTGAGAATTGTCGTAATATTCAGTATTTTCCTCCGAAAGTGCTGTCGCAACACAAAGTTGTGGGTAAATCATACACCACCAATTTTCACCCTCACCCTCGCCTATAATAATTTGCAAAGCCTCGTAATTACCTCTAGGAAGTGTGATATTTCCATAAGTTTTTTCAGGAAAATCCACATAAGAAAGTGTGCAATCCACACTGTAATCATAACCATTTACAGTAATAGTTTCCTTTGCAACAGCCTTTAATTCCTCTAAATTTCTGATAAGAATTTCTTCGCTTTCCCCTTTGTTTTCGCTGTTTTGCAAGATATTGTTACAAGCTAATAAAACTTCATCTCGTACCGAAAGTTTTAATTCCTGGTCAAAAGTATCATTTGAATTTGCGAGAATATGTATTCGTAAAGTATTATCACGAATTTCCTTTAAATCACTGGAAAAATCAATTACCGAGGATAAAAACGCCGCTAAAGTAAAGCCTAAAACTAAAATTAATGTAATTTTTTTCTCTTTATTTTCTTTTATTTCTTTTCTTTTGAATTTGTCAATTAAGTGCATTTTAAACACCGTCCTTTATTCCTAATTTTTTTCACGAGGGAATTATTGTCATTAATTAAAAATTCTAATCAAGGGAGCTAAAATTTTCTAAAAAACCTTTTAATAATATTGCAATTGGTTTGATATTGTGATATAATAAGTTGTTATGTATAGGCGATTTTAAGGGATTAATTTGGAAAGGTAGGGGCGTGTTTTGCGTATAATTGGCATTGACCCTGGATATGCAATTGTAGGTTTTGGAGTTGTGGATTATAATAAAAGTAATTTTAATCTACTAGAATTTGGCTCTATTACTACCCTTGCGGGAACTCCATTTAATGAGCGAATTCAAATAATTTTTGATGATTTATGCTATTTACTTGATAAATATAAACCCGATGAAATTGGGATAGAAAAGCTTTTTTTTAACACAAACCAAAAGACAGCAATTGACGTTGCACAAGCAAGAGGAGTTATAATTTTAGCTGCCCAGCAACGTGGAATTCCAATCTATGAATACACTCCGCTTCAAGTTAAACAATCGGTAGTTGGTTACGGAAGGGCGGAAAAAAAACAGGTGCAAGAACTTACAAGACAAATACTAAAATTAAAGGAAATTCCAAAGCCAGATGATGCAGCAGATGCTTTAGCTATCGCAATTTGCCACGGACATTCCTCCCAGTATTTACTTAGAAATATAAAGTTTTAACTAAAGATTAAAAGGGGTCAATTTTTATGATATACAGTGTTAAAGGTGAGATTATTCACAAGGAAACTGAACTTTGTGTAATCGAATGTGCGGGTGTTGGATATGGTTTAAGGACTACTTTTCAAACTTTGTCACAAATCGGGCACATTGGCGAAAATGCAAAGCTTTTCACTTATTTGCACGTTAGAGAAGATGCGGTTGAACTTTTCGGTTTTGCTACTAGAGAGGAACTTAACTGCTTTAAAATGCTAATTTCTGTTTCGGGTGTAGGTCCAAAAGCTGCCCTTGCGATTTTATCGGACAGTTCTCCTGAGAAATTTGCTATAATAATTGCAACTGGCGACACAAAAGCTGTTACAAGGACAAAAGGAATAGGACCAAAGCTTGCACAAAGGATAATTTTAGAATTAAAAGATAAAATAGTTAAACAGCAAGAATTAATTTCGGGTGCAGATTTTGACTTTACTCCAACAGTTGGCACAGGAAATGCGTCGGAAGCTATTTCTGCCCTTGTTGTACTAGGATATTCTCAATCTCAAGCTGCAACTATAATAAATAAAATTCCGCCTGAAACATCGGTGGAAGAAATGATAAAACAAGGATTAAAACACCTAGCAAAAAACCTCTAGCAACGTGACGTTGCATCCATGCCCGCGTTTTTACGTTGTAAAATTGGAAACGTACTGCCCGCGAGGTCAAAGAATATAAAAAATCAAAGATTTTTTATATTCTCCGGATTTTAGCTTTTCGCCAAGTGGGCGAAACTTTTTCACCTTAGAACTGTTGTGAAAAAGACGTAAAATCCTACAAAGTGCATTTACCAAAGATAGCAAAAGCAGAAATTACACAAGCTAAAAGTTTCGGTCAAGCATTTTTAAAGGCTTGCGGATTCCAAAGGCGGAGCCTTGGTCGCTTCGTCACAAAACAACTAAAGTTGTCAAGCGAAAAACTCGAAGTAAAAGCCAGCAAGCGAAAATGTAAACAAACAAAATAAAAAAATGTCATAGTTTGCTAGTAAAGATAGTTTTCTGCTGGGTGGGTAGTAGCATTGTGAGAAATTGTAAATTTCGAAAAATGCGGTCAGCTTCATCAGCTGAAAAACAACGAACTTAAAAAAGTCGTAATCTACATTTAGCGGGGACAATGCTCGCTTTGTCCGATAAAAAATAACACTGGAACAAAAAGGAAAGGAATGAACATTTTATGCTTGAAACAAGTGAATTTGACTTTGAAAATAGAATAGTTGCCCCAGAGATAATTCGTGATGATAGTGAAAATGAAGCTGATTTTTCTTTACGTCCTAAAACCTTAAACGAGTATATCGGGCAAGAGAAAGTTAAAGAAAATATGACAGTTTTTATTGAAGCTGCAAAAAAACGTGGTGAAAGTCTTGATCACGTCCTTTTATACGGACCTCCTGGGCTTGGAAAAACTACACTTTCTGCCATAATTGCCGCCGAAATGGGAGTTAATATTAGAATTACTTCCGGCCCTGCAATTGAAAAACCTGGGGATTTAGCGGCTTTGCTTACAAATTTAACCGAGGGCGACGTTTTATTTATCGATGAAATTCATAGGCTTTCTCGCTCTATTGAGGAGGTTTTGTACCCAGCTTTAGAGGACTATGCCCTTGACATAATCATAGGAAAAGGCCCCGCCGCTCGCTCAATTAGAATTGACTTGCCCCACTTTACTTTGGTGGGAGCAACCACAAGAGCTGGGCAACTCACCTCACCTTTGCGTGATAGGTTTGGCGTAATTCAAAGGCTTGAACTATACACTGTTGAAGAACTTTGCGACATTATTATGAGAAGTTCCGTCATTCTAGCTGTAGCTTGTGACCAAGAAGGAGCTTATGAGCTTGCAAAACGTTCGAGGGGAACACCTAGAATTGCAAATAGATTTTTAAAGCGAGTTCGAGATTTCGCCGATGTTATGGGTGACGGACGAATTACAAAAGATATTGTACAAATCGCCCTTGATAGAATGGAAGTTGATGAACTTGGACTTGATAGCCTTGACAAACGTATGCTTACAATGCTTATAAAAGGCTATGGCGGTGGACCTGTTGGACTTGAAACCTTAGCCACTGCAATTGGCGAAGAAGCTGTCACTTTAGAGGATGTTTGTGAGCCTTATTTGATGCAACTTGGATTTTTATCCAGAACTCCACGGGGACGTTGCGTAACTGCCCTTGCATATAAACATTTGGGAATTTTGCAAGATGGACAGACTTTTTTAGATTAAAAAAACATATTTTATTATATATATTAGTAAACCATATTGTTTACTGAAAGGAATGAATATTTTCATGGGAAGAATTTTTGGAACAGACGGTGCAAGAGGGATTGCAATTAAAGAATTAACTTGCGAACTTGCAATGCAAATAGGTAGAGCGGCGGCAATGGTTTTAACTAAAACTTGTGATCATAAACCGAAAATTTTAATTGGAAAGGACACGAGAATTTCCTCCGATATTTTGGAAGCTGCTTTGATTGCTGGAATTTGCTCTGTGGGTGCGGACGCTCATATTTTGGGAGTAGTTCCAACTCCTGCAGTTGCTATGCTTGTTAAAAAGTACGAAGCTGATGCGGGAGTAATGATTTCTGCTTCACATAATTCAGTTGAGTTTAACGGAATTAAGCTTTTTGCAGCGGACGGATTTAAACTAAACGATGAAATTGAAGCTGAAATTGAAGCTTTAATCCTTGATAGACCACACGAAGTAACTCTAGCTGATAGCCTTGACATTGGACGAATTGTTTATGAAAAAAACGCAGAGTGGGACTATGTTCGTGGCGTAATGCGTTGTATTGAGGGGAATTTAAACGGTGTAAAAGTTGCAATTGACTGTGCAAACGGAAGTGCAAGTGCTACTGCTGTTAAACTTTTCAAAGGTCTTGGAGCATCTTGCTATTTTATAAACTGCGAACCTGACGGAACTAACATAAACGAAAATTGTGGCTCAACTCACCTTGAACAATTACAAGAATTTGTTGTGAAAACAGGGTGCAATGTAGGTCTTGCTTTTGACGGAGATGCAGATAGATGTCTTGCAATTGACGATAAAGGAAAAGTTGTTGACGGAGATAAGTTGCTTGCAATTTTCTCGCAATATTACAAGAAAACAAACAAACTAAACCATAACACAGTTGTAGTTACAGTTATGTCAAACCTTGGTTTTTTCAAATTCGCAAAGGATAATGCAATTGTTGTTGCAACCACAGGCGTTGGCGACAGATATGTTGTGGAAGAAATGCGAAAAGAAGGCTATAACCTTGGCGGAGAGCAATCGGGGCATATTATTTTTATGGACGATGCAACTTCAGGCGATGGGCAACTTACTGGTGTAAAATTATTGCACATTTTAGCTCACACAACAATAAGAATGTCCGATTTAGCCACAATAATGGATACTTACCCACAAACTCTTGTAAATGTAAGAATTACACATAGAAACAAAGGAAAATGGCAAACTAATCAACGTGTAATGGAAACTATAAACATATGCAAAGAAAAACTTGCTTCCGAGGGTCGAATTTTAATTAGAGAATCGGGAACTGAACCTATTGTGCGTGTAATGGTTGAGGGCAAAAACTATGGGCAAGTTGTTCAATACGCAAATGCAATCGCAAAAGTAATCGAAGACACTTGTGAATTATAAAAAAGGATTTGACTTATATGAGAATTGCTGAAAATTGGAAAGATTATGAAATAATTGACACTTCAACAGGGGAAAAACTTGAACGTTGGGGAGATGTAACTTTAGTTCGTCCCGACCCTCAAATTATCTGGAAAAGTGAATATAAAACCGACCTATGGGGAAAAGCTCACGGTCATTATCACCGCTCTGCAAAAGGCGGTGGCGAGTGGGATATTAAAAAGAAAATTCCTAATTCTTGGACGATAAATTATAAAGAATTGACTTTTAATATTAGACCTACAGGGTTTAAACATACAGGACTTTTCCCTGAACAAGCGGTAAACTGGGACTTTGTTATGGATAAAATCAAAAATGCTAAAAGAGAAATTAAAGTGCTTAACCTTTTCGCTTACACAGGTGGAGCAACTCTTGCTTGTGCAGCGGCGGGTGCGGCAGTTACCCACGTTGACGCGTCAAAAGGTATGGTGCAATGGGCAAGGGATAATGCAAATTCCTCAAATTTAGCGGATAAACCAATACGTTGGATAGTTGATGACTGCGAAAAATTTGTTACAAGAGAGATTAAACGTGGCAATTTTTACGACGGAATTATAATGGACCCTCCTTCTTATGGCAGAGGCCCTAGCGGTGAAATTTGGCAACTTGAAGACAATATTTATGACCTTGTGAAACTATGTTCAAAAGTTTTAAGCGACAATCCTCTGTTTTTCCTTTTGAACAGTTATACAACTGGGCTTTCTCCCTCAGTTATGGCTTATGTTTTAGGTGAAACTGTTGGCGAGAAATTTAATGGAAAAATTACTGCAGATGAGATAGGATTACCTGTTGCAAAGGGCAAAAATGCTCTACCTTGTGGCTCAACTGCAATTTGGCAAAAGGGCTAAATAACGCAGTTTTACCCATAAGAGTTTCTGCTTTCCAGATCACTGTAGGAACAACTCTTGAGGTTGTCCCTACAGTGAATAAAAATTGTTGTTAAAGAAAGGTTGTGGCATTGAGCCACAAAAAAGTCAAAATTATGGAAAAAATTATTGAAGCTAAAAATGTACACTTTTCTTATGAGCAAGAAAATGAAGAAGGAACTGTCCTTTTAGAAGTTCTAAAAGGCGTTTCTATTGATATATATAAAGGCGAATTTGTAGCTATTTTAGGGCATAACGGAAGCGGAAAATCCACTATAGCAAAGCATTTCAATGGAATTTTAGTGCCAAATTCTGGGGAAGTTTTAGTAAACGGAATTGACACTAAAGACGATGAAAACCTTTTTGATATAAGACAAACGGTAGGAATGGTTTTCCAAAATCCTGATAATCAAATTGTTGCGACAATTGTTGAGGAAGATGTAGCTTTTGCCCTTGAAAATTTAGGTGTTGAACCAAAAATTATAAGGGAAAAAGTTGATAAAGCACTTTCCACAGTTGGAATGCTTGAATATAAAGACCATGCCCCACACAAGCTGTCGGGCGGGCAAAAACAAAGGGTTGCTATTGCGGGAATTATCGCAATGCGCCCTAAAGTCATAGTATTAGACGAACCTACCGCAATGCTTGACCCAAAAGGTAGACGTGAAGTTTTGAAAACTATAAAAGAGCTAAACAAAGAGCATGGTGTAACTATAGTTTTAATCACACATTATATGGACGAAGCTGCAATGGCGGATAGAATTATTGTTATGGATAATGGCGAAGTTTTAATGAATGATGTGCCAAAAAAAGTATTTTCAAGAGTTGATGAACTAAAAGAAGTAGGTCTTGACGTTCCGCAAGTAACGGAATTAACTCACAAATTAATTGGTTCAGGATATAATTTAGATAGCGAAATCATCACAGAAGATGAATGTGTAGAAGCAATTTTGAAAATGTTTAATATTAAAGGAGTGTAAAAATTGTCAGCAATAAAATTAGAGAATTTGAGTTATGTTTATGGCGAGAGAACACCCTTTGAAAAAATTGCTGTAAACAATGTAAACTTAGAAATAGAAAAAGGCGAATTAGTTGGAGTAATCGGACATACTGGTTCTGGAAAATCCACTTTAATTCAGCATTTAAACGGACTTTTAAAACCAACTTCGGGAAAAGTTATTATAAATGGAACGGATATTTGGTCAGTTTCAAAAGCTGAGATGAGAAATATTCGCTTTAATGTTGGACTAGTTTTTCAGTATCCTGAATATCAACTTTTCGAGGAAACAGTTTATAAAGATATTGCATTTGGACCACGAAATATGGGACTTTCCGAGGAAGAAATTGACAAGCGAGTGCGTGAAACTGCCGCTTTAGTTGGAATTAAAGAGAAAAATTTGAATAAATCCCCTTTTGAATTGTCGGGAGGGCAAAAAAGACGTGTTGCCATTGCTGGTGTTATGGCGATGGAACCCTCTATTTTAATTTTGGACGAGCCTACAGCTGGACTTGACCCAAAAGGGCGAGATAAAATTTTAACGCAAATTAAGGCTTATCACAAAGAAAAAGGTAACACAGTACTGCTAGTTTCTCACAGTATGGAGGACGTTGCGAAAACTTGTTCAAAAATTTTAGTTATGAATAAAGCGGAAGTTTTTTGCTATGGAAATACTACTGATGTTTTTGAAAAAGCTGAAGAAATTTCACAAATGGGGCTTTCTGTCCCTCAAGTTACACGAGTTTTTAACCGCCTAAGAGATGCAGGCGTTAATATTGATGAAAACATTTATACTGTAAAATATGGCTATGAAACTCTAATTAAACTGCTTGAAGAAGCGAAAAAAACTGAAAATAAATAAAAAGGAGAGAGATTTTTTTAATGCTTAAAGATATTACTATTGGGCAATATTTTCCAGGGAATTCCCCTGTTCATAGGCTTGATCCACGATTTAAGCTTATTATAACTGCAATTTTTATCACTATGCTTTTTTCAGCTGGAAATTTTGTTGGTCTTTTTGTGGGAATTCTTTTTATGATTTTCGTCACATTTCTCTCACAAATACCTGTTATAATGATTTTAAAAAGCTTAAAACCTGTTATTCCAATTTTAATTTTCACTGCTATTTTGAATTTGTTCTTTTTGAGCGATGGAAATGTGCTTTTTGAATGGCAGTTTATTAAGATTACAACGGGTGGAATTGAAACTTCACTTTTTATGATAATTAGAATTATTGCACTAATTTGTGGAACTTCACTTCTCACTTATACAACCTCGCCAATTGTCCTTACTGACGCAATTGAAAGGCTTATGTCACCTCTTAAAAAGGTGAAATTTCCAGTTCACGAGCTTGCAATGATGATGACAATTGCTTTGCGATTTATCCCAACTTTAATTGAGGAAACTGACAAAATTATGTCCGCGCAAAAAGCAAGAGGAGCTGACCTTGAAACTGGTGGCTTAGTAAAACGTTCAAAGGCTTTAGTTCCTGTGTTAATTCCACTTTTTGTTTCAGCTTTTCGCCGTGCTGAGGAACTTGCCCTAGCAATGGAATGTCGTTGTTACCGCGGTGGAGATGGTAGAACTCGACTAAAACAGCTTAAATCAAGACCTTCTGACGTATTTGCATTAATATTTTCATTAATGTTTTTAGCGGGAATTATTCTCCTTAATATTTTTGAAAGTGCAATTAATTTACCTATATTTTAATGGAAAGGACTGCCTTAAAAAATGGCAAATTTCAAATGCGTAATAGCCTATGATGGCTCTTGTTATCACGGTTTTCAAAGGCAGACTAATGCTTATACTGTTCAACAAGCTATTGAGGAAACCATTGAAAAAATATTGAAAGAAAAGTGTATCATTTATGGTTGTTCAAGAACTGACACGGGGGTACATGCTAATGAATATTGTTTCAATTTTTCTCATACAAGAGATATAACTCCAAATGGTATGCAAAGAGCATTAAATGGACAACTTCCCGACGATATTTCTGTAACTTTTTGTGAGGAAGTGGAACAAGATTTCCATGCAAGATATAATACAACTGCGAAAGAATATATTTATTTAATTCATAATGCACAGGTAAAAAATCCTTTTTTAAGGAACAGAGCTTTTCGATATTTCAAGAAAATTGATGTTGAAAAACTACAACAAGCTGGGCAAAATTACGTTGGAACTCACGATTTTAAAGCATTTAGTGCTGCCGCTTGTGACAAAGTTAACACAACTCGTACCATTGAATATTTCAAAGTTGAGCGACTTGAAAATGACATAATAAAAATGACAGTAAAAGGCGACGGTTTTCTTTATAATATGGTTAGAATTATGGTGGGAACGCTTCTTTTTGTGAATGAGGGAAAAATAAAACCCGAAGAAATTCCCGCTATTATTGAAAAAAAAGATAGAAAATTAGCAGGTAGAACAGCTCCTGCCGAGGGTCTTTACTTAAACAAAGTTTTTTATTAATAAATTATAGTAAGGAGAGTTAAAGTGAAATCAAATGTCAAAGAAATTTACAAAAAAAGATTGCGCAGAAGACGAATTCAGTTTTTAAGAAAAGTAATTCTTACTGTAATAATTTTCGGTGTGGCATTTTTAGCTTACAATTTTCGCGATAATATTTCTCTTTTGATAAATGATATATCAGCTTCCATAAGATATGAAATGCTCAACCTTACCACTGGAGGAAAGGGAGCTTATCCTGTAAATTTAACTCCAAATTCAAATTATGACTTAGAAATTGCAAGTGAAAATCCTTGCGTTTTAACTGATGCTTATACAACCATGTACAATGAAAATGGTGAAGCTTTTTTCACCGACCAACATAGAATGAGTAACCCAGTAATGAAAACTGCTGACGAAAATATCCTTATTTATGATAAAGGTGCATATAATTACAAAGTTATCAGTAAATATGAAACAGCCTATGAAAGAACTATGACTGATAATCTTTTATACGCAAATATAGCTGAAAATGGCTATGTAGCTACAGTTACTGAAAGTGATAAGTTTCTTTCAGTTTTAACAATTTACAACGAAAGAGGTTTAGAGGCATTCACAACCTCAAGTTCAAGAAAAATCACCGACGTTTCTTTTGCAAATGGAGGAAATAGTTGCATAGTTTCATATATGTTTTCAGAGGTAGGAACAATAAATACAAGTTTTGTAAAATACGATTTTAATGCCGAAACCAAGCTTTTTGAAGTTGTGCAAGATGATATTTTGGTTTTGGATAGTGAAACAAATTATGTCAATGATATAGCAGTAGTAGGTGATATTTCCGCTGTATTTTTATATAGTAACGGAACTTTTGCAAATGAATATATTTATCCCGATAAAATTAGCGATTATTATACCAATGGAAATTATATCGGTGTTTATTTCGAAAATGATGAGCTTAGAAATTATTATGTGAATTTATACTCCGCCGAAACAGAAGTTACAATTAACTTTGAAAGTCAAGTTTATGACATTTACATTTCTGGCGAAAGATTTTATGCTTTAACAAGAGATAATTTATTAATTTATGACACAAAGGGAACTTTACTTCAAAAAGCGAACGTTTCGGGTAAATTTGATGAACTTAAAGTAATTGGAAACAGTGCATATTTACTTGGTGAATCACTTTTTGATAAGATAATTATTTAAATTTATATAGAAATAAAGATTTTGAAAATAGGAAAAATAAGAAAGGAATTGACTTTTAATGGAAAATAATTTATCATGGTTTTATGATGTTATCACAGTCGCTGTGGTTTTAGCATTCATTTACCTTGGTTCGAAGCGAGGTTTTGTTAAAAGTATTGTTATATTTTTAAGCTTTGCAATCGCTTTTGTGGGGAGTTACTTAGTTTCTACTAAAGCTTCTCCTGTAATATTTGATGAGTTTATTCAAGTTCCTTGTGAGGAATTTGTTGCGGAAAACTTTTCTACATTTAATGCAAATTCACAAATAAAAAATGTACTCGCAAATATTGGAATTGAACTTGAAGTAACCGACGAAATGGTTATAGAAATATTGAATATGTCCTCAACTCTTGAAGAAGGGCTAATAAATCACCTAGAAAACAGTGGTGTTTTAATCACAGAGGACATGAAAACAATAATAAATAACGGATTGTCAACAGATGGAATTTTGCAATCATTAGAAGGAAATATTAATAGCGAATTATTAAATTTCATCTCTCTTGCAAATGAAATTAGTGGAAATTCTATCGATAAGATGCTTTTTGACCTTTATCAATATCAACAAGCAGATATGCCATATCAACTTACACAAACAATCATAAGACCAGTTGCTGTTCAAATTATAACTGTACTTTTATTTATGATAACTTTTGTAATCTTAATGGCTTTAGTGAGAATTTTTGCTAATACAACTTCATTTATAAATAAAATTCCTTTTGCGGGCGGATTAAATCGCTTTTTAGGTTCAATTTTTGGAATAGCACAAGGGATTGTTACAATTTATTTTATAGCTCTTGGAGTAAAAATGCTGGTTTATCTATCGAATAATGAACTATTATTTTTCAATGATACAACTATAGAAACAACACGAATTTTCCACTATTTATACAATTTTTCTCTATTTTAAAAAATAAAATTTTAGAAAATAGAATTACAATACAAAACCCACATAATTAGAGCAAGAAAACTCTAACTTTAACTTAGAAAGGACGACTGATTATATGTTATGTGATAGATGCAAAAAAAGACCTGCTGTAGTCTTTATCTCCTCAATGAAAGGAACTGAAAAGAAAAACGAAGGCTTATGCCTTGTTTGTGCTAAAGAAATGGGATTGCCACAAGTAAATGAATATATGAATCAACTTGGAATTACTGATGAGGATTTGGAAATGTTCTCTGACCAACTTTTAGCTGCAAATGATGGTGATTCTTTTGAGCTTGGCGGTTCTGACACTATGCCATCTTTTTTGTCAAATTTATTCGGCGGAAGTATGTCAAGTAGCGAAAATCAATTAACTGAAAGTAATAATAACAGTACAAAAAATAAAAAAGCAAAAAATACTGATAATAAAAAAGATGATAAAAAGCTTAAGTTCTTAACCACTTATTGTACAAACTTAAACCAAAAAGCTGTCGACGGAAAAATTGATAATATTATTGGTAGAGATAGTGAAATCGCTCGTGTTATTCAAATTTTAACAAGACGACAAAAAAATAATCCTTGTTTAATTGGTGAGCCTGGCGTTGGTAAAACTGCTATTGCAGAGGGGATTGCACAAAAAATTGTGAATAAACAAGTGCCTTTTCATATCGCAAATAAAGTGGTCTATCTCCTTGATTTAACTGCTTTGGTTGCAGGAACGCAATTCCGTGGACAGTTCGAAAGCCGTGTTAAAGGGCTTGTTGATGAAGTTAAATCGGAAGGTAACGTTATCTTATTCATCGACGAGGTGCATAATCTTGTTGGCACAGGTGACAGCGAAGGAACAATGAATGCCGCTAATATTTTAAAACCTGCTTTATCAAGAGGTGAAGTGCAGGTTATTGGTGCAACTACTTTTAATGAATATAGAAAATATATTGAAAAAGATAGTGCTTTAGAAAGACGTTTTCAACCTGTTACAGTAAATGAACCTAACGTTGAGGACTCAATCGAAATTTTACGTGGAATTAAAAAATATTACGAAGAACACCATAGAGTAAAAGTTTCTGATATGAATTTGCGTATGTGTGCTGTCCTTTCAGAAAGATATATAAATGATAGATTTTTAC
>CAYJLB010000030.1:0-4255 GCA_964370845.1 uncultured Oscillospiraceae bacterium | reverse complement strand
TGGACGAAGCTTGTGCTTGTGCGGCTATTCGTAGCCCTGAACTTGAAGAACTTGACGGACTTTATGTTAAATTAAAAGAGCAATTTACAAAAGAAAATGAGATTGAAGCAAGTGCTGAACCAGATTATGAAGAACTTGCAACTCTAAAAGCTGACATATTAAAAACTAAAGATAGATTAATAGAGGTTGAAGAAAAGGTAAACGATATTTATATAACTGAAGAAGATTTATCAAAGGTAATTGAGTTATGGACAGGAATTCCATCTGCTAAAATTATTGAAGCGGAATTTTCAAAGATTAAAAACCTAAAAGAAGTGCTTTATAAGAAAATTATTGGGCAAGATGAAGGTGTAGAGCTAGTAAATAACGCAATCAGAAGAACTAGAGTTCAACTTTCTAAGAGAAGACGACCTGCATCTTTCATTTTTGTAGGACCTACTGGAGTTGGAAAAACTGAGCTTGTAAAAGTTTTAGCTGATGAACTTTTCAATACAGCTGAACCATTAATTCGCCTTGACATGTCCGAGTTTATGGAGAAACATACTGTTGCAAGAATGATTGGTTCACCTCCTGGATATGTTGGTTATGACGATGCTGGACAGCTTACTGAAAAGGTAAGAAGAAAGCCTTATTCAGTAGTTTTATTTGATGAAATTGAAAAAGCTCACCCTGATGTTATGAATATATTGCTTCAAATTCTTGATGAGGGGAAAATAAATGACTCCCACGGGAAAAGCGTTTCCTTTGAAAACACAGTAATTGTAATGACTTCAAATGCTGGTTCAACGGATAAATCTACAGGTGTAGGCTTTAATAAATCGCTAAAGGACATCTCAAAAGAAAAGGCAATGAAAGCCTTATCCGACTTCTTGCGTCCTGAATTTTTAAGTAGAATTGATGAAATTGTTGTTTTCAATCCTTTGTCAAAGGAAGATTACTCCAAAATCACAGGACTTATGCTTGAAGAAATGAGAGAGCCTCTACTTGAAAAAGATATTAAACTAAAATTTGATGAAAAAGCTTGTGATTTTATCGCAAATCAATCTTTTGACGGAAAATTCGGTGCAAGAGATATTAGAAAAGTTCTTAGAAAAGAAGTTGAAGATAAAATTGCAAATATGATTGTTGAAAATGGAGTTGAAGATATTTCAATTATTTCCATTTCGGCGGACGAAAAAGAACTCTTGATACAATCTTTATAAAAGAATACTTTTAAACAGATAAAATGAAATTTATATTCTCGTTTTTTACAATTAAAGACTTAAATTAATGCTTTCTTTTGGCTAAAGTATAAATTTTTGCAAGTTTAAATAAAACAACTTGCATTTTAATAAAATTTATACTATAATATATTATGATAAATAACATCAACAATTGGCATTAAGAAAGGAATTAGGATTATGGAAATGAGAAACATGACTAAAGAGCAATTAAATGAATTTTTAACTGGGTGTAAAAGCGAATATGACGGATACAAAGCTAAAGGTTTAAACCTTGATATGTCAAGAGGAAAACCTGGTGCTGACCAACTAGATTTGTCAAATGAAATTTTTAATATTGAACTTGCAAACGGAAAAGCTAAGGCTTCAAATGGCTTTGATTGCAGAAACTACGGCATTTTAGATGGTATCCCTGATATGAAAAAAATCTTTGCTGAACTACTTGAAGTTGCTGAAAACGAAGTAATCGTTGGCGGAAACTCAAGCTTAAATATGATGTATGACACTATTTTAAGAGCAATGCAATTTGGCGTTCTTGGAAGCGATAAACCTTGGAGCAAATATGAAACGGTTAAGTTCCTTTGCCCTGTTCCAGGATACGATAGACACTTTGCAATCACTGAAAGAATGGGATTTGAAATGATTAACATTCCTATGACTGAAGCTGGACCTGATATGGATATGGTGGAAGAATTAGTTGCAAATGATGAGTCAATCAAAGGTATTTGGTGTGTGCCTAAATACTCAAACCCAGACGGAATAACTTATAGCGATGAAACTGTAAAAAGATTTGCTTCAATGAAAACTAAAGCTAATGACTTTAGAATTATTTGGGACAATGCTTACTGTGTTCACGACCTAAATGCAACAACTGAACCACTTTTAAACATTCTTGATGAGTGTAAAAAAGCTGGAAATGATAACAGAGTTTTTGTATTTTCATCAACTTCTAAAATCACTTTCCCAGGTGCAGGTGTAGCAGTTATGGCAGCTTCAAAAGCTAATATTGACTTTATACAAAAAGATTTAACTCTACAAACAATTGGTTCTGACAAAGTTAACCAACTTCGTCACGCAATTTTCTTAAAAGATGCAGCTGGCGTTAAAGCGCACATGCAAAAACACAGAGCTATCCTTGAACCAAAATTTGATGTAGTTTTAGATATGTTACAAAAAGAAATTGCACCACTTGACATTGCTTCTTGGCACAAACCAAAGGGCGGATACTTTGTATCATTCAATACTTTAGACGGTGTTGCTAAACGTGTTGGCGAACTTTGTAAAGAAGCTGGTGTTGTATTAACTTCAGTAGGTGCAACTTTCCCTTATGGAAAAGACCCAGCGGACAAGAATATCAGAATTGCTCCAACTTTCCCACCTGTAAGTGAGCTTGTTGAGGCAATGAATTTATTCTGCGTTTGCGTAAAAATTGCTACTTGCGAAAAATTATTACAAGACTAATTTCGATAATTTTAACTTGAATTAATCCCTTTTTAAATTAGAGAAATATTTTGTATATTTTTATATTAATTAAAACCGAAAGGAATGTTTCTCTAATGGGATTGTTTAATGGTTATTTAAAAGAGGGCAAAGGTGTGTCCAAGAATTCGAGTGTCACTGGTATTTATGGTTTTTTCGGAAAATTCAAAGACAAATTTTGGAGCCTTTTGGGCTTAAATTTGCTATTTTTATTGTTCTGTATTCCAGTTATTACAATTGGCCCTTCTTTTGCTGCAATGAACAAAATTTGTCGATATTATGTTCAAGGGAAAAATGTTTATTTGTTTGAGGATTTTTGGCAAGCCTTTAAAGAAAATTTCAAACAAGGTCTAATCGTTGGCATATTAAATGGACTTATTGCTTTTGTTTTGATTTTTACAATTAACTGGTATAATGGACAAACTGCCACAAACTCATTTATGTATGTTCCTTTTGGAGTGTCAATTTTCTGCGCTCTATTATTTGCGCTTGTAAATTTATACATATTCCCAATAATGGTTACAATTGATTTAAAGTTAAAGCATTTAGTAAGAAATTCTCTTATCCTTGGTCTTGCGGGAATGAAAACAAACTTTATAATGATAATACTTTTAGTTGCATACGCATTGCTTGGTATTTTTATAATCCCTTTTCCAATACTTATAATTATAACTTTAATATTCGGATTTTCTATTCCGTGCTTTATTAATATGTTTAATGCTTTTAGATACATTGAAAAATACCTTGTACTTCCTATGACGCCTTCTGAACCTACTGAAAATGAGGACGAATTAATATTTGAAGATGATGTGAAATAAATTTTTTCGAGAGGATTGATTGTTTTATGGCAGCTCAAGTTTTTCCAACCAAAGGAAATTTGATTTCCACTAAAAAATCCCTTTCCCTTGCAAAATTAGGATACGAACTTCTTGACAGAAAGAGGAATATTCTGATTCGTGAGATGATGAGTATGATTGAAACTGCAAAAGAAGTCCGTGAGAGTATTGAGGACACTTATAAAAGAGCCTACAACGCACTACAGTACGCTAACATCACAATGGGAGTAATTTCCGCTATTGCGGAGTCTATCCCTGTTGAAGACTCGGTGAACATCACTTATCGTAGTGTTATGGGTGTTGAATTGCCAACTATTACTATAGATGACAAACCTTTTAAAATGTCTTATGGATTTTATGACACTAATTCTGCTTTGGACCTTGCGTTTAAATCTTTTTCAGAGGTTAAAAAAATGACTGTTTTGCTTACAGAAGTTGAAAATAGCATTTTTAGGCTAGCAACAAACATAAAAAAAACTCAAAGCCGTGCAAATGCTTTGAGAAATATAATTATCCCTAAATTTGAGGAAACTATTAAATATATTTCTAATTCCCTTGAAGAAAAAGAAAGGGAAGATTTTTCCCGTTTGAAAGTTATTAAGACTCAAAAAATGCGGGTAAAAAGTAAATAAATATTGACTTTAAAAAGTAAATAAATATTGACTTTTAAAGAGAATTGTGATAGAATACTTTCTAGTGTTTTATCACAATTTTTTTCTG
>CAYJLB010000029.1:0-24161 GCA_964370845.1 uncultured Oscillospiraceae bacterium | reverse complement strand
TATACAACAAAGGAGAAAGGGTTGATTAAAGCTATGAATCAAGAAGCTGTAATTTATGACTTAAAAGAAAGCATTTTGGATGTTTGTAATCCATTGAAAATTATTCTTATTAGCAAAAAATATTCCGCAAGTGGAGAAATTTCTTCCTTTAAAATTTGTGTTATTTTAGAAAATGATGTTGATTTAGATGAAATCGAAAGCGAGATTTATTTAGGTCTTGATTGTGAAAATCCTTTTGATGTGATTTTATATACCCTTGACGAGTGGAAAGAAATTTGTGAAATCAACGGAAGTTTTGCAAATAAAATTAGTAAAACGGGGGTAATTTTGTATGAGAAATAAATATTACTCCACGGATAGTAGACGGTATTTCGACTGGCTTTTTCATGCAAAACTTGATTACCTTGCTGCGCAAAACTTAATTGAAGATGTGCGTTGTTATCACGCGGTTGCCTTTCATTGTCAACAATGTATTGAAAAAGGCTTAAAGGGTTATGTTTTGTTTAAGAGGAAAAAACTTCTTGATGGACACAACTTAACCTGGCTTTGCAAGCAAGCTATTCAAACAAGTGACCAGTTTCGTAAGTATTTAGGAGATAGTGTTAAGCTTAATAAGTATTATATTGAAACAAGATACCCAGCAGATAAACCAATTGAAGTTGACCACGAAACAATTACAAAACTATTTGATATAACAGGGGAAATGCTTGATTTTATATGCGATGAAATAAAATTCGATTTCAATAGTTATCACAAAAGAAAAAAATAATATAATAAAAAAATGTGAGGAACTTTTATGTTTCCTCACATTTTTTATTATTTGATTGTAACGCCGGTAAAATAGTGCTGTAGAATTTGTTTGTAGTCCCAACCGTCATACATTGCGTAATAATTCGCTCCATAAGCGGAAAGCCCTACACCGTGTCCGTAGCCATACATTGTGAAAACAAAATTTCCATCAACATATTCAACAGTAAATTCAGGGGAACGAAGGGCATATGAGAAAATATTATTTCTTAAATATGTTCCTGTAAGTTCCTTTTCTTTACCATAAACGCTAATTGTTGAGTGTCCGTCAATAAGAATTTTATCAACATACCCACCATCGATTGTGGAAACAATTGTTATCCAGTTTTCAGGATTTTCTGATAAAGTTAGATTTGTTTTCCCCTCAATCAATGTTTTAAATTCATCAGCTGAAATAGTATAAGTGCTTGTATACTCAGGACTTAGATAGTCATATTTACTCTCTACACTTTGTAAATATGGTTGATCAATTCCCCAACTGTTTACACTAGCTAAAGTGCTTCCACCTGTCGCCGCTGTATAAATCGCACAGATTATTTCATCATCATAATATGCAATTTCGCCATATACAAGGGAAACATTGTCCCTTAATGCTTGCGAAATATTTGTGTTTAAGCCAACTTTTGGAAGTTCACCCGTTTTTTCACAATATTTTAAATAAGTATAAGCTGCAACTGTGAATGCTTGAACAGTTGCTTCCTCAAAAACTAATTCACCGTAATTTGTGCCGTATTCATAATGTGCACCAACTTCGTTTCGAACGATTTGAGTTATCATTTCAAGCCCTTCAAGTGTAACATTCATACCTGTATTTTGATCATAAACAGTAAATGTTTCACGGGGAACAATTTGCTCATTGCTTTGATTTTCTGTTTCTACAGTAGTTTCAGTTGTAACTTCAGTAGTTGCTGTAGTAGTTTCTACCACACTACTTTCTGTTTCAGTAGAAGTTTGAGTAGTTTCCATTTCTGTAGTCACTTCGATGTCAATGATTGTGTTTTCATCTTGTGATAAAGATAAGTTTTCTTCAACTGTGTAGATGTTATATTCTTGGATACCGGCTTTCCACCAATCAATATCAGGGCTGTAGGTTTCAAGGTTCGCAGCAGTGGTAGAAGTTTGAGTAGTGGATAAAACTTCAGTCAAATCAGCGTCATCTTTCAAGTTAGATGTTATCACAAGGGACACACAAAGCGTAACAACTAGGAGCATTGATATTAGTTTGATTTTAGTCAAAATGAATAATTCACCCTTTCTTAATTGAATATTTAGTTATTTTAAACTGTAAACTAATTATTGTCAACAATTTCCAATTATATTCAATTAAGTTTGTAGGGTTGTCTAAGTTAAATTGATTAATCATAGTAATTTTGGCAAAATCACTAAAACGTTCGGCACGTTATTGGTTATTTTGACTTTTGTCGTTTTAACTCGAACCAGAAGGTAGAGCCTTCATTAATCTGACTAGTAACACCAAAAGGATAATTGTGGAGCTTTAGTATTCCTTTTACAATAGATAAACCAAGTCCTGTACCTGTAGTTTCTCGTTCAACTTTCTTTTCACGATAATATCTATCGAAAATTTGTGGAAGATTTTCTTTTGGGATACCAATTCCGTTGTCTATTACTTCAAAACGAATATAATCCTCTTTATTTATTTGACGAATGGTAATTTTCTTGCTGTCACCAGTGTAGTTTATTGCATTATTAATGAAATTGAAAATTACTTGAAGAATTTTCGCTCTATCAGCGAGAACCTCAACATTTTCGTCTTGAATTAAATTGAATTCATAACCATCTTTTTCAGCAAAAATTTTATATCTTGCCATAACTTCGTCCAAAAAGTCTTCTGTTTCAAAAATAGAAAGGTTTAATTCTTGATTTCCGCTTTCGTATTTAGAAAGTTCTAACAATTCAACAACAAGGTTAGAAAGCCTGTCCGATTCTTCAATAATTACAGCAAGGTGTTCTTCTCTTTTCACTTTATTATCTCCAGATAAATCTCGAACCATTTCAGCGTATCCTTTTATAATAGTAAGAGGTGTGCGTAAGTCGTGAGAAATATTTGAGATAAGTTCTCGCCTTAATCCGTCTACTTTGGAAATTTCTTCTTCGGCATAGTTTAAAACTTGAGCAAGTTCTTCCGTTTCGGCATAACCATCACCTGAGAAATTTACATTATATTCGCCTTTTGCAAATTGTTTTATATCTTTTGTAATTTTAAGTATAGGCCTTGAAATTCTTCTTGACAAATAAAGTGCAATAATTATTGCTAGTTCAAATACTATTATAGTAATGAAAAATAATTGCCCTTGAATAATTTGTATAGTTGAACCAACAGGAACTAGGGGAGAACTTATGAATAAAGACACACTTTGCCCATTATTCTCCACATCAAGAGCCTTTCCGTAAACAATAAATTCAATATCAAGGCGAGGAATAGAATAATTATTGTAAGTTTCTCCGTCCTCATCACTATTTAACTGCATTTTGAGGGCGAAAAGTGCTTCCCCAAAATCGTTTAATAATGGGTCAATTGTGCTGTTTGAAATGGAATATAAAACTGTTCCATCTTCACGCACTAAAACAACTGAACCGGAATTTGCAATAGCAGTTTCCTCTAAAATTTGTTCAATATTTTCATTTTCATAGCTTAGTTCAATAGTTCGCCCTGCGGTATTAAGTTGATTTATAATTGTGGTTTGATAAAAACTTTCAAGTGAAAAAACTTGGAACACCCAAAGCAACCCTAAAATTAGCATTGCAAAAAGTAAAAAATAAAACCAAGTATAAAATTTTATTCCAAATCGTCTAAATTTTTTCAAACTTATAACCCATTCCTCTCAAAGTAACAATTAGGTCACGGTATTCGCCAAGACTGTTTCTAAGCATTTTGATATGTGTGTCAATAGTTCTATCATCACCATAAAAATCGTATCCCCAAACAGCTTCTAATAGTTTTTCCCTTGAAAGGGCAATGTTCATATTTCGCACGAGATAGAATAAAAGTTCATATTCTTTTGGTGTCATATTCGCTTTTTCTCCATCAATAAGCACTTCTCTTGCCTTCATATTTATAGTTAAGCCTTGATATACAATAACTTCTTTATCAGGGGCTTCGGTAGCTGTGCTCCTTTTAAAAGCAACATTAATTCTTGCTAAAAGTTCTTTTGGTGAGAAAGGTTTTACAACGTAATCATCAATTCCTAGTTCAAAACCAAATAGTTTGTCAAATTCTTCTCCACGAGCGGAAAGCATTATAACGGGAATGTTTTTCACCTTTTTTATTTCTTTACAAGCGGAAAAACCGTCCAATCTTGGCATCATAATATCCATTATAATAAGGTCAAAATCTTCTTTTTTTACAATTTCAACAGCCTCCATACCATCGCAAGCTTCGGTAGTTTCATAACCTTCAAACTCACAATATTGTTTAACGACTTCTCTTATTTTAGCTTCGTCATCTACTATAAGAATTTTTTTCATAAAACATCATTCCTTTCTATATTAAAACTATATTTTCAAACTTATGACTATGCAATTACGCACTACATTGGAAATTTATTTCCATACTTATATACTATTATAAAGTATATCTATTTAAAATGATAGTCTTGTGACAATATTTAGTATAATTAATAAAAAATTATGTCAAATGCTGTTTTCCTTTATCTATTAAAGTGGCAATAATATTTTTGCTTGGAACACAAATTTTAAGTGCCTTTCGGTGATTTTTTATTAAAGCATATTTATGTGAACCACCACTTTCTCCGTCAACTGTCCAAGGGATTTCAACCTTTGAAGTAAATTTAATTTTCTTCGCCTTAAAAATATGGAAATATGGTGAGGCTGTATTTTGTGTTAAAATTGCTGTAATAATATTTTGTGTGTCAATTGCATTTCTTGGCTCTTTTATTAAAACTACTTCAAATAAGCCGTCATCAAGTTCGGTATTAAGCTTTTGAAGGTTTTTATAACCGCCAATAGAATGTGCATTGCTAACCATTCCAAGAACATATCTTCCGTGTAAAAATTTTCCATCAGCTTCAATTTTTAAGTCATAAGAAGTGATTTTTGGTAAACTTTTTATTGCTTCAAGGAGATAAGCTAAATGCCCAAGCATATTTTTCATATTTTGTGGAGTTTGATAGGATACTTCTGTAAAAGCACCAAAAGCTGCCACATAAGTGAAATAATCCCCATTAAAAGTTCCAATATCACAACCAAAAATATTATCGGTAAGGGCAATTTTTGTCGCCTTTTCAATACTTTTTGGAATTCCAAGTGTATAAGCAAAATCATTTGTTGAACCGCATGGAATATATGCAAGGGTAGGTGGAAAGTGTAAGGTCATTATCCCTTTTATAGTTTCATTTAAAGTTCCGTCACCACCCGCACAAACTATAATGTCATAAAGGTCCCCACAACCACAAACATATTCATAACAATCATTTACACTTTGAGTAGGGTGAACAGTTACTATGCAGTCTTTTTTTGTAAAGTAATTTATTATACTAAATAGGTTTCGTGTAATCTCTTTTTTTCCCGAAAATGGATTAAAAATAAATAATAAATGTTTTGTCATAAAATATTTTTCCTTTCTTAGTTATTTTTGTATTGTTCAAGAGAAGAATATATTTTTTTATCTACAAGGCAATCAAGAAAAATTCCATTTTCCATATATTCTTCGGTGAAAATTTTTCCTTCTTCACGGATTTTGTTTAAAAGTCCGGCTTTGTCGTATGGAATTAATAGCTTTGTTTTATAAGCGCTCACAGGTAAAGCTTCAATTATTGCATTTAACAAGTCCTCAAAACCGTCGCTTTTTTTTGCGCTAATTTTAACTGTTCCTTTTTCATCATCAAGGAATTTTACATCAGGGTTTAAATCACACTTATTTAAAACAGTTACAATAGGTATATCCTTGCAACCAAGTTCTTCAAGGAGCTTTAAAGTAACTTCCGACTGTTCTTTTGCATCAGGGGCAGAAACGTCGCAAATATGCAAAATCACATCAGCATTTGCAGCTTCTTCAAGTGTTGATTTGAATGCCTCTACTAAATTATGCGGAAGTCTGCTAATTAAACCTACAGTATCAACAAGCATAACAGAACGTCCATCAGGTAGTTCGATAGAACGTGAAGTAGTTTCAAGGGTAGCGAAAAGTTTATTTTCCGCCAAAACGCCAGCTTCAGTAAGTGCATTAAGTAGTGTAGATTTGCCAACATTAGTATAACCAACTATTGCAGCGACTAAAACTCCATCTTTTTTACGTCTTTTTCGCATTAAATCACGTCTTTTTACTATTTCAGCTAGTTCTTTTTGCAAAACTTCAATTCGAGTTCTAATATGCCTTTTATTTGTTTCAAGTTTTGTTTCACCTGGACCTCTTGCACCGATGCCTCCACCTTGTCTTGAAAGTTGTACGCCCATACCTGTAAGACGAGGTAAGCGATATTTTTGCTGTGCTAGTTCAACTTGAAGCTTACCTTCAGCAGAGGTGGCTCTCCCCGCAAAAATATCAAGGATAAGCATAGTTCTATCAATGGTGTGAATGTTTATTGCTTTTTCAATATTTCTAATTTGAGTTGCTGTAAGTTCATGGTCGAAGATGATTATATCTGGCTCTAGAGTTTTACAGACTTCTTCTAATTCTTCGATTTTTCCAGGTCCAATACAGGTTGCAACGTCTTTTGTAGGGCGTTTTTGAGTTAGTGTAGCAACAATTTCAGCTCCTGCTGTGAGAGCTAATTCCTCAAGTTCTTCCATAGAGCGGACTGCATCAAACTCTCCCGTATCAACTCCAACTAAAATAGCTTTTGTTGTTTCTTTTGGTGTATCAAACATATATTTTTTCCTTTCAAAGTTGTGTTTTTAAGTCAAAAACGGTTATAATGGCAAATGATTTATAAAAAAAATTAAAAAATGGTAAAATTTGTACGTTTTAAGGGTAGAAATTTTTAAAAGACTGTGTTATAATTGAATAAGTTTACTAATTTTTAAGAAAGCGAGTGCCGACAAGTAAAATGAATAATAACGCTAATAAAAATTACGATGTTATAATATGCGGAAGTGGAATTGCGGGGCTTTATTCTGCTCTTAGTTTATCCCGTGATTTAAATATTTTAATTCTTACAAAAAAAGGTCAATTTCTTTGTAACTCCGACCTTGCACAAGGGGGAATTGCTGGAGTTTATAAAAGTCCTACCGATAGTCCTTTAGAACATAAAAAAGACACTTTAATTGCGGGGGGAAATCAAAATGATGTTGATGCCCTTGATATTATGGTGAACGAAGCATATATTGATATTGATAATATTATAAACCTTGGAGTGGAATTTGACAAGAGCGAAAATGGAGATTTTCATAGAACTTTAGAAGGTGGACATTCTGCACACAGAATTTTCCATCACACAGATGCTACAGGACATGAAATGGTACAAAAACTTGCAAAGCGTGTAAGTGAACTTTCAAACGTTACTGTTTTAGAAAATGCCTTAGTTTGTGACATTAAAAAGACTTCTACTGGGTTCTCTTTTGATGTGCTTGTAAATAATGTACACACTTATTATAACTCACATTATACCATTCTTGCAACAGGTGGAATAGGAAGAATTTACAAATATACAACAAATTCTTCTATTGCAACGGGTGATGGGATTGCTTTTGCTCATAATTTGGGTGCAAAAATTAAAAATTTAAGTTATATTCAGTTTCACCCAACAGCTTTTAATAATAGAGAAACAAGGGAATGTTTCTTGATTTCCGAAGCGGTAAGAGGTGAGGGAGCATACTTAAAAAATTGCAATAAAGAAAGATTTATGCATTTATATGATGAAAGAAAAGAGCTTGCACCACGAGATGTAGTGTCAAACTCTATTATAAAGGAAACAAAAAGGACAGGTTCGGATAATTTTTTCCTTGATATAACTCATGAGGACAGTGACTTTATTAAAGAGCGTTTTCCTATGATTTACAAGAATTTGCTTAAACAAGGTTTTGATTTGACTACCGATTTAATTCCAATTTACCCTTGTCAACATTATTTAATGGGTGGAATTGAAGTTGATACGAACTCAGAAACTGGGATTGAGAATTTGTTCGCTTGTGGAGAATGTTCTTGTACTGGCGTTCATGGAAACAATCGACTAGCTAGTAATTCACTACTTGAAGCGTTAGTCTTTTCAAGACGTGCTGCAAATGTTATAAATGAAAAATTTGGAGCTTGTAATAAAAACTTTGAGGAATATAATTTTAAAGAAAATACTTCCTCCCAGTTAATTCCAAAAGGGCTTAGAACGAAAATTAGAACTGCTATGCAAGAGTCTTATTTTGTTGTGCCTAATAAAGAAAAATTAGCGGAAAATTATAATACAGTTAAGGAAATAAAAGAACTCCTTGAAAATGGGAATTTTATTGTTGATAGTGATTATGTTATTGCAAAATCTTTAGCTACTTTAGCTAATATTATTTTTGAAGAAGTGTTGGAAAAATAGTAATATTGTTACTTTTGAAAGGAAATGAAATAAAATGGAACTTATGCAATTTTATGTTGATGATTTAATTAAAAGAGCTTTGCTTGAAGATATAAATTATATTGATGTTACAACGGATTATTTAATTGAAGATGATGAGTATTCTACTGCGAAATTCATTGCTAAAGATAGCGGTGTATTAAGTGGAATTAACGTTGCTATGCGTGTTTTTCAGTTAATTGATGATAGTGTTGAAACTAAGCTTTATATTAAAGACGGAAAAGAAGTGAAAAATGGTGATTTAATCGCTGAAATAACTGGCAAAACTAAGGTTTTGTTAAAAGGGGAGAGAACTTCACTTAATTTACTTCAACACATGTCGGGAATTTCTACTGCTACTAACAAATATGTTAAATTAGTAGAGGGAACTAAGGCTATGGTTGTTGAAACTAGAAAAACTCTGCCCGGACTTCGTGGAATTGAAAAATATTCTGTTGTAGTTGGTGGAGGAAAAAATCATAGGTTTAATTTATCCGATTGTGCAATGTTAAAAGATAATCACATTGATGCTTACGGAAGCCTTAAAAATGCAGTTAAAACTTTAAGGGAAAGAATGGGTCATACTGTAAAAATTGAGGTTGAAACTAGAAATTTAGAGGAATTGAGAGAGGCTTTAGACGCTAAAGCTGACATCATTATGCTTGATAATATGAGCAATGATATGATGAGGGAAGCTGTTCAAATTAACAATGGACAAGCCGTTTTGGAAGCAAGCGGAAATGTTGTAGAAAGTACAATTTGTGAAATTGCAAAAACTGGAGTGGACGTTATTTCAATTGGCGCATTAACACACTCTGTTAAAGCTTTTGATATTTCAATGAGAATAGAAAAACAAAGTGAAAAAAGATAAGTGTCCTTCAAGAGAAAGGGAATAAATATAAATGAAAAAAATAGAAGTATTTACTGACGGAGCTTGTGCTGGAAACCCAGGTCCAGGTGGTTGGGGAGCGGTAATGCGTTATAACGGCGTTACTAAAGAGTTTTCGGGGGGAGAAAAAGATACTACAAACAATAGAATGGAGCTTTCGGGGGTAATTTTTGCTCTTGAAAGACTTACTGAACCTTGCGAAGTTGTTGTAACTACTGACAGTAAATATATTTGCGATAGTGTTGATAAAGGCTGGGCGAGGTCTTGGCAAAAAAATGGCTGGAAAAAGGCAGATAAAAAGCCTGCATTAAACGTTGATTTATGGGAAAAATTGCTTTTATTACTTGATAAACATAAAGTTAAATTTGTTTGGGTAAAAGGTCACGCTGGACACCCTGAAAACGAGCGTTGTGATGAACTTGCTGTTGAACAAAGAGATTTGTATAGATAAAATGTATTTTTCACTAGTTTATTTCGATTAAATCAGTAAAAAATTGTTAAAATATAAAAATAAAATTAACCTATTGCAAATTATACTATTATGGTATATAATGTAGGTAGAAAACTTATCTTAGAGAGGATTGAATATAAAAAATGGAAAAACGTTTTGTTTATGCAGATAATGCTGCTACAACAAGTGTGTCAAAGAATGTGCTTGATGCAATAATTCCATACCTTACCAGCGACTACGGAAATCCGTCTAGTATTTATTCTTTAGGGCAAACTGCTGCTAAAGCTGTTTTAAAAGCTCGTGAGGAGGTTGCTACTGCTATTGGAGCAAAAACAAGTGAAATTTATTTTACTTCAGGCGGGTCGGAAGCTAATAACTGGGCAATAAAATCTACCGCTAGTATTGGTGCGAAAAAAGGGAAAAAACATATTGTTACCGCTTGTTTTGAACATCACGCAGTTTTACACACTTGCAAAGCTCTTGAAAAAGAAGGATTTGAAGTAACTTATTTGCCAATTACAAGTGAGGGTTTTGTTAAAGTTGAAGATGTAAAAAATGCTATTACAGATAGAACTTGTTTAGTAACTATTATGTTTGCTAATAATGAAATTGGAACTATTCAACCAATTGCTGAAATTGGAAAAATTTGTAAAGAAAAAGGTGTTTGGCTTCATACCGACGCTGTACAAGCTATTGGAAACGTTGATATAAATGTAAAAGAAATGAATATCGATATGCTTTCTCTTTCTGGGCATAAAATTTATGCGCCTAAAGGAATTGGTGCTTTATATATTCGTTCGGGAATTTCACTTCCTAATTTAATTCATGGGGGCGGACAAGAACGTTCTAAAAGAGCTGGGACAGAAAATGTTTCTTCTATTGTCGGTCTTGGAGTAGCTGTTAAAGATGTTACACAAAATATTTCCGAAAAGAACAAAAAAGTTGCTTTGTTAAGGGACAAACTTGTTAGTGAGATATTAAAGCTTCCTAAAACTCGTTTAAACGGAAGTTTGGAGAATAGATTAGCTGGGAATGCAAATATTTCTATTGAAGGAATTGAAGGGGAAAGTTTGCTTTTATCCCTTGATTTTGCGGGAATAATTGCGTCTTCGGGTTCAGCTTGTACTTCGGGTTCACTTGACCCATCACATGTACTTTTATCATTAGGTCTTTCACATGAAGTTGCACACGGTTCTTTGAGATTGTCAATTAATGAGAAAACTACAAATGAAGATGTAGAGTATATTTTAGAAAAATTAACTCCTGTAGTGGAAAGACTTCGTATGATGTCACCTTATTGGGAAAGAATTAAAGATTTATAATGTTAATAATAGTTTAAAGGTTTAGAAAGGGAAATTTACTATGAGTATGATTTATAGCGAAAAAGTTATGGAACATTTTGCAAATCCAAGAAATGTTGGAGAAATTGCTGATGCTAGTGGTATTGGCGAAGTTGGAAATGCTAAATGTGGCGATATAATGAAAATCTATCTTAAAATTGAAGATGGAATTATTAAAGATGTAAAATTTAAAACTTTTGGTTGTGGGGCAGCTATTGCAACTTCCTCTGTAGCAACTGAAATGATTATGGGTAAAACTGTTGAGGAAGCGTTAAAGCTTACAAACAAACAAGTTGTTGACTCATTAGAAGGTTTGCCAGCGGAAAAATTACATTGTTCAGTTCTTGCTGAACAAGCTTTAAAGGCTGCAATTTCTGATTACTACACAAAACAAGGCGTTGACCCAACTTTATTTGTTGGTGAAGTAAAAGGTTGTCACGATTGCGATAGTTGTGGCGGACACTAAATAAATAAAAACCTTTGTAGATGTTTATTGTCTACAAAGGTTTTTTTACATGAAAAAAGAGTAGGTGAAGAAAAAACCTACTCTTTTTTCGTATATAATTGGGAGTAAAAAAATGAAAAACTTAATTAGTGGAAAAGCTATTAAGAGAAATTTCTCTATTATTTTGCCTTTCATAAACTAAGTGTACGAATTGCAAGGTTTTGTTGCAAAGAATTTAAAAAAATTTTTCTTTAACTTATTTTTAACATAAATTCAACAATTCGTTAAATTTCATTTCCCCTCCAAAAAGGTCTAAAGCAGAACCCACAGTGAAATCTATGCGACTTTTTCCTTTTTCACGGATAATTTCTATGTCGGAAAAATTGTGTATTCCACCTGCATAAGTTATGGGTTTTACCATATTTTCTGCCATAATTTCAAGTAATTTGCTATCTATTCCAAGACCTTTACCTTCAACATCAACTGCGTGGATTAAAAATTCATCACAGTAAGAAGAAAGTTCGGCAATAGTTTTTGAATTCAAGGCAACATTAGTGAAATTTTGCCACCTGTCAGTGACAATGAAATATTCATCATCTTTTTTTCTGCAACTTAAATCAAGGACTAATTTTTCTTTGCCCGTTTCTGAAACCAATTTATCTAAATTTCCCATATTAATTTCGCCATTTTTGAAAACAAAAGAAGTTACAATAACGTGAGAAGCACCTTTTTCTAAATAAAAAGAAGCATTTTCATTATTAACTCCGCCACCAATTTGTAAATTGTTTTTATAATTATTTATGGCAAGTAAAGCTTGATTTTGACTAGCTTCAAAATATTCTGAAGATTTATCGTTTAAAATGATAATATGCCCTCCAGAAAGATTGTGTTCTTTATATAAATTTGCATAAAAGTCGGCATTTTTTGTGGCAACAAAATTTTCTTTTGCAAAATTTTTATTATCAGTCAACGAACCTCCAACAATTTGCTTAACTTTTCCATTATGAATATCAATACAAGGTCTAAACTTCATTTATAAATCCATTCCTTTCAAATTTGCTACAACTTTATTTTGTTGAATTATACCACAAATTCTATTTTTTTTCAACTAGTTTTTCTAGCAAGCCCTTACACCCTGAAACAACGTCGGAATAAGTTTCGTCAAAATTCCCCGTATACCACGGGTCGGCAATATTTCCGTTTTTCCCAGTAAAATCCAGTAATTTGCATACTTTTCCCAAAGGGTCAGATTTAATAATTCTATTTAGATTGCGAATATTATTGTCGTCCATACATATTAAAAAATCATAGTAATCATAATCTTTTTTTGTAACTTGCCTTGCACTTCTTTTAGTGAAAGGAATATTTTCTTCACGAAGTTTTTGCTTTGTTCCATAGTGTGTGTCGCTTCCAATAGCTTCTGTACTCGTTCCAACGGAAGCAATTTCAAAGTTGTCTGCAATAAGTTTTTCTTTAACCATATTTTTTAGCACAAATTCCGCCATAGTACTTCTACAAATATTTCCGTGGCAAATCATTAATATTTTTGTCATAAGTATCACAACCTCCTATAAAATAGTAATGACTGTGCCAAATAAATGACACAGTCAGTTTGTTATGTAGCTAAAACTAAACCCTATAATTATTTAGTTTCACAAATTAATTTGATGGCGGTGCGTTCCTCTCCATCAATAACAACTGTAGCAAAAGCAGGCATGCATACCAGATTTACTCCAATAGGAGCAAGATACCCACGAGCAATTGCAATGGCTTTGATAGCTTGGTTACAAGCTCCAGCGCCTACCGCTTGAACTTCAACAACTCCAGCTTCTTTAATAATTCCGGCTATTGCACCTGCAACTGAATTTGGTGCTGAGTGTGATGAAACCTTTAATATCTCCATTAAATAATCATTCCTTTCTATTATGGCAGTTTTGCTTTAAAGCAAATTGTTTGCATTACCACATATTAAAAGAGCTTGAGAAAATCAAAACAATCTTAAAAAAGTTGGATATATGCACACTTATTTCGTCCTAGTCGGTAATGTTATTATACATTATTTGTTAAAAATTTTCAAGGAAATATTATAGGCTTTGATTGAATTTGTTCATTATCTATATGTAATAGGAAAGATTTTAGTACATTTGCCTAATTTTTCATCGAATTCAACAACAACTCCATTAAGGAAATAATCTCCGTCGCCGTCTTCAAATTTCACTGGCAATTGGGTCTTAAACATTTCGATGGCAATTTCTTTTTTTACCCCTAAAACAGAAATTTCAGGTCCAGTCATTCCGGCATCGGTAATGTATCCTGTGTGATTTCCCAAAACTATTGCATCAGAAGTTTGCACATGGGTGTGGGTTCCGATTACAGCGGTAACTTTCCCCGTTAAATAATGCCCCATAGCCTTTTTTTCAGCAGTCGCTTCAGCATGAAAATCAAGAAAAATATTAGGTGTGTCGATTTCCTCTAAAATTTCATCAATAACATTAAAAGGGTTGTCCAACGGTTTAAGATAAATTGTTCCCAGTAAATTTATAACAGCAATTTTCACCATTTGAATTTCAATTATAGTAAAACCTTTACCTAAAACTGTTTTAGGATAATTTCCAGGTCTAAGAAGAAATTCGTTTTCATCAAAAAGTTGCAAACTTTCTTTCCTTTTAAAAGCGTGATTTCCCGTTGTGATAACGTCCGCTCCACAGCTAAAAAGAAAGTCCATTGAATTTTTTGAAATGCCATTCCCTTGTGCGGAATTTTCCCCGTTTATAATTGTAACGTCAATATTGTGCTCTTTTTTTATAGTGTAAATTTTATTTTTTAAGAAATTGCAACCAGTTTCCCCTACAACATCTCCAATAAATAGTAAATTCATCATTAGTGCTCCTTTTACAAGTTAATTATCTCAGTATAGCATAATTTTTTCATTTAATCAATTAATAAATCTTATTCAAAATATTAAATTTTATTTGCAATTGTAATATTTTGTGGTAAAATAAAGATAAAAAGAAAAGAAAAGGGCGTTTTATGAAAATAATAATTCCAAATGAAATAAATAGAATACTTAAAACCCTTGAGGACAATAATTTTCAAGGGTTTATTGTAGGTGGTTGTGTGCGTGATTTTTTATTAGGGAAAACTCCTTTTGATTTCGATGTTTGTACAAATGCTCGCCCAGAAAAAGTAATGGAGATTTTTCAAAATGCTGGATATAAAGTTTTTGCGACAGGGCTGAAACATGGCACAGTTACCGTACTTTCCCCTCAATATTCAGTTGAAATAACTACATTTAGAAGCGAGGGAGATTACACTGATAATAGGCGTCCAGACGAAGTTTTTTTTGAAGAAGATGTAGAAAAGGACTTAAAAAGGCGTGATTTTACTGTAAATTCTCTTGCCTATAACGAAAAAGATGGTTTAATCGACTTGTTCGGAGGAGTTTTTGACCTTGAAAATAAAATAATTAGGGCAGTTGGAAATCCTGAAAAGCGATTTAAAGAGGACGCGTTAAGAATAATGCGAGGAATTCGTTTCGCAAGCACATTAAATTTTGTAATAGAAGAAAATACTGAAAAAGCAATGTTTAAATTAAAAAATAATTTGCAAAACATTGCTTTTGAGCGAATTAATATTGAACTTAATAAATTAATTTTAGGGGACAATGTTTACAAAGTTTTGATGGAATATAAAGAAATAATAGGGGAAATAATTCCCGAATTTTATCCTTGCTTTAATTTTGAACAATGCTCAAAACATCATTGCTACACAGTTTATGAGCATATAGTTAAAAGTGTTGAAAATGCTCCGAAAGATTTAGTGTTAAGGCTTACAATGTTATTTCACGATATAGGAAAGCCAGCTACATTTAGAGAAAACGTCGAAAAAAATCACTTTTTATATCACGAAATCGAAAGTGAAAAGATAACAAAAAATATTTTATCTCGTTTAAAATATGACAATAAAACAAAAAAAGAAGTCTTAGATTTAATTTTACAACATGATAATAGGTATCCAGCAGAAAAAAAATCTGTTAAAAAATATATTTCAAAGTTTGGTAAAGAATTTTTTTATAACCAGTTGGAAATAAGGCTTGCGGATACTAAGGCTCAATCTTTATATATGCGAAAAGAAAAGCTAGAACATATTTATCTTGTAAGAAAAATTGGTGAAGAAATATTGGCTGAAAATCCTTGTTTAACCATAAAGGACTTAAAAATAAATGGAAATGATTTGCTGGAGTTAGGGTTTAAGGGAGCGATTATTGGAGAAATTTTAAACACTCTTTTAGAAAATGTTATAAATGAAAAAATGACTAATGAAAGAGATATTTTACTTTCATTAGTCAAGGATAAGTTTATTTAATTTTTATCTTTTTTCCCAATTTGTTCAGTTATAGTAGGGATAAAAAATCCGATTATCATAACAGTTATAGCAATAAAGCCTTGTGAGTTTAACATAAATTCTCTTGGATAAATTTCAATGATTGAACCAATAATTAAACCCATTATTGCGGAATAAATACCTTGTTTAAACTTTTTTAGAAGGATTGAAATGAGTTTTGCTCCTAGTAAAAGTCCGATTAAAACGCCAATTCCAACTGGAATTAAAATAGGAATATTAAACTCACCAAAAGATGCCGCTGCGGAGATAGTTTCATACTGTCCCATTGCCTTTAGTAAAAAAGAACCGCTTATTCCAGGGATAAGCATTGCAAAAGACGCTACCGCACCGCTTCCAACCAGAGTTATGGCAAGTTCCATTGTTAAAGTTGTTGCAATTACATTTTCATTTTCTTGTAGCATAGCCATTGCAATCATAATACCTAGAGTAATTAAAAAAGGTATAATATTTATTGGAGCAAGCTTTTTTTCTTCCGTCATAAGTCGCCAAACTAAAGGAATACTTCCTCCGATTAAGCCTATGAAAAAGAATTGTGTTGGAACATTGTAATTTTCAAATAGATAGGTTAAAAGTCTTGCTAAAAGAGAAATTCCAGCTCCCATTCCAAGTCCAATTGAAATTATAAAGGGTAGATTTTTCTTTAATTTTGTTAAATTTAGAGAAATTGCGTTTATTAGCTTATCATAAATTCCAAGGATAACAGCCATTGTTCCACCGCTTACTCCGGGAATAATGTTAGCTACCCCTATTACAATTCCTGATAAAAAATATCTTATTATTGTTCCTAAACCTTTTGTCATTTTCATTTCAAATCCTTTTTTATTTTAATTTATTTATAAATCCGCAGTTTTTGCAACGGTTTTCTACTGCTTTTCTTTCTGTGAAACCATCATATATATTTTTCGCTCGCTCAGTTTGCAAAATTTCCGCTAGTGGCTTTTCTAAACAGTTTCCAAGAGGAATTTCCCCCTCATTATCAATACAACAAGGAACAACTGTCCCATCGCAAAGGACACCGAAATGAGTACGCAAGCCATAGCAAAAAACTTCATTTTCCGTAGTATTATTTTCACAAAGCCATTCAAAGCCTTTATCAAGTTGCAAAAATATTTTTTCACCAAGCTTAATATCTCTTTTCGCAAATTTAGCTAAAGAAAAATCTATTTCTCCAAAGTTTTTTTCAAGCTTAATAAAAATTTCTTTGTTAAGGTTATTTTTTATTGCAATCTCATTATTTTCTTCATTCCAAAGGCGAAAAACGTTTATAATTCCCTCTTTTGAAGCTTTATTTACAAAATTAATAATATTTTCTATATATAAATTATTGTCAATAAAAGTTAAGTCATTCCCCTCAAAACTATGGAGAGAAAAAACAATTTTTGATACCGCTTTTGACTGGAGAATAATATCGGCTACTTTATCGATTAACGTTCCGTTTGTTGTGATTATACAGTTAAAGTTATTTTCTTTTATTAAAGCTAAAATTTCTTCTAATTGCGGGTGCAACAAGGGTTCGCCCATTATATGCAAGTAAACATAGTTAGTCAAAGGTTTTAGTTGCAACAATACTTTTTCAAAATTGTTAAGAGAGATAAATTCTTGCTTCCTTTTTGTTTTAGGGCAAAATGAACAGGAAAGATTGCAAATATTTGTTATTTCTAAATAAGCCCTTTTATAAGGATAGTTATTTTTTTTAGTTAAACTAATTTGATTTCATTCCTTTCAAAAAATTATTAGCACTTGAAAAATTGTGGAAAAAAATATATAATAAATAAAGTATTAATAATTCCAAGAAAGGATTGTATTCTTTAATGATTATAGATTTTCACGCACATGCCTTTGATGATGCAATTGCCGAAAGGGTAATTGGGAAGCTTGAAAAAACTGCTCAAATAAAAGCTTATACAAACGGTACTGTCAGCGATACAGTTGCAAAAATGGACGAGTGGGGAGTGGACAAGGTTGTTATGCTCATGATTGCCACAAAACCAAGCCAGTTTGAAACCATTACAAAATGGTCAATTGAAATTGCAAGCGATAGAATTATCCCTTTTGCAAGCGTTCACCCCGATGCAGAAAATGTTAGCGACCAGTTGGAAAGCTTAAAAAAAATAGGGATAAAAGGGATAAAACTCCACCCAGATTATCAAGATTTTTATATAGATGAAGAACGATTATTTCCTATCTATGAAAAATGTACAGAATTGGAAATGCCTATAGTTTTTCACGCAGGTCTTGATGCACTTTGCCCTGATAACATTCACGCTCCTGTTGATAGAATTGTGAAGGTAATTGATAAATTCCCAAAATTACAAATGATTTTAGCTCATTTAGGAGCAAATGAAATGTGGGAAGATGTTTACGAAAAAATCGCTGGAAAAAGCGAAAATGTTTATTTAGACACAGCTTTTATCGGAGAAAAATGTTCCGATGAATTAATGGAAAAAATCATCAAAAAGCACGGTGCAAACAAAATTTTATTCGGTAGCGACCTTCCGTGGATGAGCCCAAAAGAGGTTGTAGAAAAATTAAATAGGTTAAATTTAACCAATGAAGAAATGGAATTAATTCTTCACAAAAACGCTGAAAAAGTCTTGAAAATTTAATATCCAGTAATTTCTGTCAATGAATCGTCATTTTCAACCCAAGTTTCAACTTCAATGATTTTGTAGTCATTTTTTGTAACGCGGATAATGACATTTTCTATCCCAGCATTAATTATTACCCTTTTGCACATGGAACAAGGTTCTACATTTCCGTCGATTTCGTCAGTTTTTCCATCGTGGCAAGCGAGATAAATTGTAGAGCCAATAGTTTCTTTTCTCGAGGCGGAAATAATTGCATTTTGTTCAGCGTGAACACTTCGACATAGTTCATAACGTTGTCCTTTTGGGACGTTTAATTTTTCACGCATACAATAATTCAAGTCCACACAGTTTTTTCTCCCACGGGGAGAGCCAACGTAGCCTGTTGAAACAATTTCGTCATTTTTAACGATGATTGCACCGAATTTTCTTCTTAGACAAGTTGAACGTTCTAAAACAGCTTCGGCAATATCTAAATAATAATTTATTTTGTCACGTCTTTCCATTATAATTTTCATTCCTTTTTAGTAATATAGTAATTATTATAAGGTTTTTTGGGTTAAATTGCAAGATAAAAATAAGTTATATCGAAAGGAATGTTGATAAAAATGGAAAATTTAACTAATATTAGTGTTATAAAAGAGCTTTTTGCTAAATATGGTTTTTCTTTTTCTAAGTCTTTGGGACAAAATTTTTTGGTTAATCCATCAGTTTGTCCGAGAATAGCGGATCTTGGAAACTCAAAAAAAGGCTTTGGAGTAATAGAAATCGGTACAGGAGTAGGAGTTTTAACTAATGAACTTGCTAAAACTGCGGACAAGGTTGTTGCTATTGAAATTGATGAGCGTTTAATGCCTTTGCTTGAAGAAACTATGGCGGAACACGATAATTTCAAGGTTATAAACGCGGATATTTTGAACATTGATGTAAAAAAATTAATTGAAGAAGAATTTGAGGGGCTTGATGTTGCGGTATGTGCAAACTTGCCTTATTATATAACTTCCCCAATTATAATGAAACTCCTTGAAGAAAAATTGCCAATTAAATCTATTACTGCGATGGTACAAAAAGAGGCTGGACAAAGGCTTTGTGCTAATTTAGGAACTCGTGAATGTGGAGCAATTACTGTTGCGGTGAGGTATTATAGTGAGCCTAAAATTTTGTTTAATGTTTCAAGGGGGAGTTTTATGCCTGCCCCTAACGTGGATTCTTGCGTAATAAAATTGGATATAAAGGAACGAGAAAATGCTCCTAATTTTGACGAGAAATTTTTCTTTAGTGTTGTTAGAGGTGCTTTTGAACAACGAAGAAAAACTCTTTCTAACTCTCTTTCTTCCACAATGAAAATACAAAAAGAAATAATTTACGAAGTATTGACGGAATGTAATATTTCTCATTCTATTAGACCGGAACAACTTTTAATGGAACAATTTATCGAGATTTCAAACAAATTAAAAGAAAAATTATAATTTCCCACCAAAAAATTACAATAAAAAATATTTTTTACCAACTTGTTTTCAGCAAATTTCTCTCTTTTAAAGATATATAATTTTATCGTAGCACAAAAATTATAGAAATAGAAAAAGAAAAAGAGAGGATGTCAAAAATGTTAGCAAATAAAGCCGTTAAAAAAAATAATTTTGTAAAAGAAGAAAATTCTGTTGTGAAATCTATTGTACTCATATTAGGGGGAATTGTGTGCTCTTGTGCCACAATTGCTGGAATTCCCTCTGTTTTAAATATATCTCTTGTGGCAATTTCAAATGCTACAGGAGGTATTTTTATCCTTTTAGGAAGCTTGATGAGTTATTTTTACACGGGACAAGTTAGCTTTTCTTACCCTCAAATGTCCACAATGCTTACAATAATTGTCTTTAAGTTTAGTATGGGCAAATTTTTAAGCGATAGGTCTTCGCCCTCACAATGTGCTTTTATTTCGGGAGGTTTTTACCTGTTTTATGCGGTAGGATTTGCTTTTTTCTCAGAAATAACTTTTTTTACAGTGGTTTCAATTTTGCTTCAAGCTGCAATTTCTTCCTCAGTTACATATTTTGCACAAACTTTGCGAATGGGAACAAAAACTGAAAATGCCAGATTTGCAGGAATACTTTTGCCCTCTCTTGGAATACTATATACTTTTTTTATAGCAAGTTTAACTTCAATAGATTTTTGGAATTTTAATTTAGGAAGAATTATAGGAGTTTTCTTTATTTTAGTTATGATAAAAAGATATAGAATGATAGGTGGAGCAATTACAGGGATACTTTCTACTGTTGGAATAACAATTTGCTCTTTAAATTTAGGGCTTACGGCTATATTTTTGCCTTGTGCGGCGATAATTTCTGCCCTTTTTCCAAAATTTAAAACTACTGGAGTAGTGCTTGCCTTTATGTTCAGTAATTTTATGGGACTTTTGCTTTTAGGTGTGAGTGGCGATACTTTTAATATGCTTTTTGACATTTCCTTTGCTACTATTTTATACATTTTGCTCCCTCAAGCCTTTTTAAATGGAATTTCTCAAAAGATAAATAAGTTTACAAGCGGTGAAAATGCCCTAAAAAATAATGGTGGGTTAAATATTTTGCTTTTATCTAAAGTTTTGACTTATATAAATTCATCTTTTAGTGACGTTTCAAAAGCAATTTTAGCCAATGAAGAACAAAAAAATTATCAAACTTTTATTTCGGAAGCAGTTTGTAAAAATTGTAATAACAGCACTTTTTGCTGGGTTGAAAAATTTGAAGAAACTGAAAAAGCTTTTTCAAGGGTGGAAAGAGAATTGTCAGAAAAAGGATATTTTACCGATGATTATTTTGTGGAAAAAATACCTTATTGCAGAAAAAAAGACGAAGTGAAAAGTAACGCTTTTTCTTTAATGAATCAATTAAAAAGAGAGAAAATCTCAAAGAAAAAACTTACCGAAATGCGTGAATTTCTAGAGGAACAATTTAAAACTACTGAAGAATTATTAACAAACATAAGCCACCAATTTTCTGAATATGCTTATTGCGATGATGAATTATCAATAAAAGTAAGTAGACTTTTCTTTGATTTTGGGTTCACTTTTGCAAATGCTTCCGTTAAGAAAAATAATTATGGTTATTATCAAGTGGAGGTTTTTTTAAAGGAAGAAAAAGAGCTTGATGATATTTTTTTACAAAAACAAATTTCTAGTATTTTAGAATGCGACCTTTCCTATCCACAGTATTTTAAGTCAGGGAATATATTAAGAATAAGCCTTTTTGAATTGTCGGAATATGAAGTTGATATTGGGGCTTATCAAATTTGCGGAAAAGATAGTGATGCAATTGGTGATACTTATGAGATTTTCTCCGACAGTCAAGGAAACTCAGTTATTTTAGTTTCCGATGGAATGGGGACAGGGAAAAGGGCAAGTTTAGACTCACTCCTTGCCACAAATATGCTTTCAAAAATGATTAAAGCAGGTGTAGAAACTCCTACTGCAATAAAATTTATTAATTCCTCAATGATTGTGAGAGAGTGGGAGGAAAGTTTTGCTACAGTAGATATTTCGTCAATAAATATTTATTCCGCTACTTTAGAAATTATTAAAGCGGGCGGGTGTGCTACTTATATATATAGGAACAATTCCTTAAAGAAAATAGAGTTTCCTTCTTTTCCTATTGGTATATTGTCAAAAATTACTCCCGAAAAGCAAAGTGTTAAATTAAAAAGCAATGACATAATTATTACTGCAACGGACGGTCTTCCCGAAGTTTTTGAAAATCAGTTGTCAGGGATTTTATCAAAGGTTAAAAACCTATCTTCTGAATTTATTGCAAAAAAGTTGTCCGAAGAAATACAAAAAAAGATGTCCCAAGAAAAATATGACGATATTACTATTGCAGTTTCAAAATTTATCTTTGCAAATTAAATAAAAATGTGGTATAATGCTTTTTGAATGAAGTATTATACTGCTTTTTTTATGTTTTAAAAATTTTTTTAAAATAAGTGAAATAAAATTGAAATCCCCAGCATTAATAGAGTGAATAGGAGAAAAACCAATATGTTTTTAATTATGACGTCAATGATAGAAAACACGGTATCCGGAAAGGAAAATCAAGTTCTTACAATTTCGGAGGAATTAATCGAAAGAATTGCCAAGAACGACACAGACGCTTTTAGACAATTATACGAGGAAACAAATAAAGCTGTCTATGGATTTGCTTATTCAATACTGAAAAACCCACAGGACGCACAGGATATTTTACAAGACACTTATGTACATATACATAGGGCGGCGGGAACGTATAAATCTCAAGGTAAACCAATGGCTTGGATTTTTACTATAACAAGAAATTTAGCTTTAATGAAAATAAGACGAGGGAAGAAGACTGTAGAGCTTGATAACGAGCAAATTGCAAATGTTTCTACTCACATAGATTTTAGTGAGAGAAGTGATAATAAAATTGCGTTACTAGAAGCCTTAGCTCAACTTCCTGATGATGTAAGACAAATTGTTGTTTTACACAGTGTTTCAGGGCTTAAACATCGAGAAATCGCCGAAATTATGGATATGGCATTACCAACTGTTCTTACAAAATATAACCGTGCCTTAAAAAAACTTAGAACAATAATACAAGGAGGAGAAAATTCATGAATAACAGTGAAATAGAGAAAAAATTGGCTGATGCTATCTATGATACAATGCCTGTCACTACCTTTGAATCTATCCTCGAAGCTTGTGAGAAGAGGGAACTCGAGGATAGAAAGGTGATAGTTATGAAAAAAAATAAAAATTTAATTAGTAAAGTGGCACTTGCTACAGCAGCATGTTTAGTTTTAGCATTCGGAGGTTATTTCGGATATGCAAATTATATGAATGCACCAAAAGTTTTAGTTGAAATTGATGTAAATCCTAGCGTGGCTCTTTCAGTTTCAAGAGGTGATACAATTATTGATGCGACAGCTAAAAATGATGATGCTAATGATATTATCGGAAATCTTAACCTTGAAGGTAAAGAGTATAACACAGGTGTAGCACTTGTTATGGAAGAATTAGCAAAAAATGGATATTTAGATGATGATAATTCAATCCTTTTAACGTTAAGTGAAAACGGAAATATTTCTTATGACAAAGATACAATTATAAGCGAACTTAGCCAAACTATTAAAGATTCAACAGGAACTACAAATGCAATTATTTTCCAAACAGGGAACAAAAATGATGATGTAAACAAAATTGCTGATGATAACGATATTTCTGATACAAAAGCTAATTTAGTATATAATATTTCATTAAGTGATGATACTTTAAGTGTTGATGATTTAGCTGACTTATCAATTACTGAACTTAATTTAATTGGTCAATCACAAAATAGAGAAATTGGAGATGACGTTTCTTTTGAAGGTGCTCCAACTCAAAATAAATATATCGGAAATGATAGAGCGAAAGAAATTGCTTTTGAAAATGCTGGTGTAAATGCAGAAAACTTTGACGTAGATTTCGATGCAGAAGACGGAAGAATGACTTATGAAGTTGAATTTACTGTAGACGGCGTTGACTACGAATACGATATTGATGCAACTACTGGTGAAATTATTAAAGCTGAAACTGATATAGACGATGATGATGACGATAACGATGATTTAGATGATGACATGGACGATGATGACGACATGGACGATGATGATGACGAGAACGACGACGATGATGAAGAATACGAAGATTTAGATGAAGACATAGACGACGATGATGAAGAATA
>CAYJLB010000028.1:23985-25945 GCA_964370845.1 uncultured Oscillospiraceae bacterium | reverse complement strand
CAAAGTAAATTGCTACCGTCGATTATTAGTATTGTTTTCATAAGTAATTTCCTCGTAAAGATTATTTTAGTTTTAATTACTTAATTATATAACAACAAACATTTAAAATCAAGTTAATTAAACTGATTTGAAAATCATCGAAATATTCTTTTAGTCTAAAATATTGAATAATTTAGCAGAATGTGTTAAAATATACTTTAACTATACCGAAAAAATATATTACAAGGACAAAAAATGATAAAAATCAAAAGAGAAAATGGCGAAATAAGCCGTCTTATTCATGCAGAATATCTTCCAGCGTTTTATTTTATCCCAAAAGAGATTTTGGATAACTGTGGAAGTGAAATAAATATTATTCCTAGAGTTCCAAGACAAGTAGCTACTAATAGAGAAGTTTTAAATTTTATTGAAAGTGACTTTTTTTGGCAAGTTATCTCTGATACATACGCATATTTTGCATGGAATTATATTATGCCTAATGTTCCGAGAAACATTTATTCAGGAGATGAGCCCTCGTGGAAATTTTCTCAAGCTGCTGATATATGGATTGCTGAATTGACTAAACAAAATATCTTTCCCACTAGTCAATATTTTTGGAGAAACTTGCCTAATGAATATTTTGGTTATATTTCAATGGAAGAAATGAATTATTATTTTTCACTCACTGCACCTGAAGTTATCAGAAAATACAATATAAAAGCTATTTTAGATGTAGCCAAAGAGTTTCGCAGTCAGGAAGATTTTGATTATAAAAATAGCAATCAAAAAATTGATTTTTATCGAAAATGGTATCATTCAAGGAATCTTAATAAACAAATATCTTATGAAGAATATATTTGGGGACGAGACAATTCAGAAAATCGTGCTAAAGATATTGTAGATAAGAATAAAAATATTGAAGAAAAATCATGTTCACAAATTTTTGTAGATAGTTTTCTTAAAAGCCTTAAACCAAAAGATTTAGAAATAGTAAAATACCGTATGAAAGGTAAAACTTATGAAGATATAGCAAAGCTTTTAGGTTATAGCAATCATTCGGGCGTTGCAAAGAAAATAAAGAAAATTCAAAATTTATGGAAAGAATTTGAAAAAAATAGAAATTTATAGGAACAATTACCTTGGCTTATTGTCGATATTAAATATAGATATGTTTTAACCGCCTGTTATGGCGGTTATTTTTGTGCCTAAATTACATAGTCATGTTAAATATATTAAGGAGGAGAAAAAATCATAGCATGATAAGGTGACAGATGACAGTTAAATATATATACAAATTTAATGAATTTTACTGTCACCATTTATAAAAAATGAAAGGATGGTATTAAAAAAATGACCAAACAAATAAAAATAGTAAATTAAGTTGAAAATACTAGCATCTCTCAAGTAAAAAACCGCATATTTCAAAGCTTTTTACTAGTTTTCTGCTGTTTTTTCTAACTTAATTTACTATAAACAGTTAGACACAATAACAGCGACTAAATTATTGAACACACAATATCCACCGCTACAATTTGCGGAGGGTAAAATTTTAACACAAGAGATTTACTTTTTAATTTAATCTAAATAAAAAATATACTACCAAAGAAGATATTTACAAAAAAGTACGTAGAATGGGTCCATCGTCACGCTGGCAGGGAGCGGAAAAATTGGGAAGTCGTGGCTTTCACTCGATATATGTATATCGGTGGCAACAGGAGAAAAATTTTGGAACTTAACAACAACAGGTGGAGAGGTTTTATATCTTGCTTTAGAAGATAACTACCGACGATTACAAAATCGAATGCTTGAAATAATTATGGAAGAGGAAGAAAGAAATTTTGATAAACTTCATTAACTATTTTGATACTTTAGAGCACATTAGAAATACAGAAGTCGCAGATACTTTATATTCTCATGATTATAACGATATGAAAAAATTAAGAGAAATAACTGATAAAAATAATATAGCACTTTTACTAAT
>CAYJLB010000028.1:21221-23885 GCA_964370845.1 uncultured Oscillospiraceae bacterium | reverse complement strand
TAAACATGCTTACTGGGAGTACGGGACTTGTGGGTTCCGTTGATGGGGTTTGGGTTTTGCAAAAAGAAAAACGCACCGAAAATAAAGGTAAGCTTACAATTGTAAATCGTGACACCGAAGGGTATTGCTTTAAAGTGGAATTTGAAAAGGAAAGCTGCAGATGGTTAAATCTAGGCGAGTATGAAGAAAGCGATGGGAAAAAAGAAGATGATTTTTGTAAGGTTATTAATGACTTCGTAGTAAGCAAATGGGAAGGAACTGCCACTGAACTTTCTGATGAGTTAAACATCAATATTTCAGCTAATGCTGTGACAAAAAAGTTAAATAAAAGCAAAGACAATCTATTAAATGAATTCGGTATTAACTATAGATATAATCGTTTAAAGAACAAGCGAATTATTTCTCTTTTTCGTGAAGTGATTGTGACACATCAAAATAGTGATATGTTAACTATTGAAGATAAAAAGATGACAGTTATAGTTAATTAAATTGTGTATAAATTAAAATTGTCATCTGTCACCCAATAAAAAACAAGTGGAATTCATAAGTATTGCTCCACTAATTAAATTGTGGATATCAATGCAAAATAGTTTCTTTTTTTACAAGGCGGAGGACGCATGGAATACTTCCGTATTTCAAGGACGACAACGCAGTAAAAAATGAAAATATAAGGTAGTGATGTTTAGGATTTAATTGGGGGAGCAATATTGTCTTATGATGTAGCGAGCATGAACTTTGTGTCCCAAAATCCAATAAAGCAAGGGAGACCCTTGTACCCCAAAGTTAAGAAAAAATTATTAATTTAAAATAAGAAAGGTAGTGTCCGAATACAAAATTACATTTTCAAAAAACTTTTCGTTGCAATATTTATAATGTAATATTCGGATGCCATGGGCATTTAAATGGAAAAACGCGATACAGAAATTAAAATTAGGACAACTAAAAAAGAAAAAATAAAAATACAAAAAAATGCGAAAAGGTGTGGTTTATCTGTGACAAAATATCTAATAAATTTAGCAAATAATTATCAACCTAAAGAAATTCCTAGTGATAATTTTTACTCAACTTGCAATTATCTAAGAGAACTTTTGGAAATTTATGAAGGCGAAACTGATGAAAATTTCAATGAATTGCTAAAAGAAATTTTATCAAAGTTATATTCAATTTATATAGAAAGCGGTGAAAAATAATATGGCTACTACAAAATTATGAAGGATAAAAGATAGTTTAAAAAGGGTTGTTGATTATGCAAAAAATCCTGAAAAAACAGAATATTTTGATTTGAAAAATGTAATTCATTATGCTGAAAATAGCAAAAAAACTGTTATTGAAAATGAGATTTCTTACTTTGTCACAGGAATAAATTGTTTCAAAGAAAGTGCTGTTGAAGAGATGATTATAATAAAAAATAAGTTTGGAAAAACTGATAAAAATGTAGCTTTTCATGGTTATCAAAGCTTTAAACCGAAGGAAGTTACACCCGAAATTGCTCATAAAATTGGTGTTGATTTGGCAAAAGAATTATGGGGAAAGTCTTATCAAGTAATCGTAACTACACACTTAGATAGAGATCATATTCACAATCATTTTGTAATAAATTCAGTGTCATTTATTGATGGTAAAAAATTTCCTGACAAACTTAAAAGTTATCATGATATGAAAAATTTATCTGACGAACTTTGTGAAAATCACAGTCTTTCTGTGATAAAAAACCCTAAAACAAACACCCCGAGAGCAATATATTTTGCAGAGAAAAAAGGAGAACCGACTCGTTATAATATAATGCGAGAAGCTATAGATTTTGCAATTAGCATAAGTTACACAAGAGAACAATTTTTTAAAGTATTGCAAAAACAAGGATATTTCTTTGATTTTCGAGAAAGTACTAAGCACCCTACAATTAGACCTAAAAATTCAAAAAAGTCCACACGTCTTTATCGTTTAGGAGAAGAATATTTGCCAATAAAAATTTATCAGAAAATTGATTTAAATAGTTATAATGTTAAAATAAAATATTTAGAATATATGCAAATAAAACCAGATAAAAATCAATTTCACCCCAAAAAAATTAAAGTGTTTGGACTAAATAAGGCAAATAAAATTACAGGTTTAAAAGCTCTATATTTTCATTATTGTTTTCTTTTAGGAATGTTTGATAAAAACAAAAAAAGAAAACCTTTATCTTTTGAAATGCGAGAAGAATGTAGAAAGCTTGAAGAATATTCAAAAGAAATCAGATTAATTTACAGTAAAAACCTAAATAATTCCAATGATGTTGAAAATTTAATTAATTCTAATCAAAACACACTTGAAGAATTAACTGAAAAGCGGTCTAAAATTTATAATAAATTAAGACGATGTTACGATTCAAAACAAATTTTAGAGTTTAAAAGTGAAAGAAATGTATTATCTAGTAAAATTAAAGAATTGAGAAAAGAAACAAAAATTGCTAAGAAAATTTTACTGAATACAGATAAAATTAAAGAAAACATCACTCTTGAAATGAAAGAAAAATGCACATTATCTGATACAAAAAAGATAAAAAAAGATTTAATAAGATAATTAGTTTAAGTCTAATTAATTAAAACTAACCAATACTAATGAAAATTTGTGAAAGGAAGGATTTTGTTTGAAAATCAACATTGATAATGAGAAAAAATTAGT
>CAYJLB010000028.1:0-21211 GCA_964370845.1 uncultured Oscillospiraceae bacterium | reverse complement strand
TGATTTGGCTATTAAAAGAAGAAAAAAATGATTGTAAAGTTGCTGAAAAATTAAACTTACTTTATAGAAAGTATGAAAAAACAAAGTTTACAGTGGCAGTTTTTTATTCAGGAAAGGAAAATTTACAGGATTATACAAGCGATTTACTTTGCCATAATCAAAAATTAATTTAAGTTTAATTATAGTTATAACTATAATTTGCAGTGTGAAAACACTGCGTTACATAGAAAAATTATTATTGTTGGTTAGTTTTTTCTTGCATTTACTATAAATATATGTTACAATGTTGTTAGTTAATGATTAATATAAATCTATTAAATTGTATAAATTTAGGAGGGTTTAGTTTGAAAAAGAAAAAAGATGTTACAATTCGTTCTTCGGCAGCGGAATATTTGACTTTTATTGCGGCAACGGGAAGTAGTGATGAAAGTATAGAAATGCGGTATGAAGACGAAAATATTTGGCTTACTCAAAAGATGATGGCGACTCTTTATGATGTTGAAGTAAGTACAATTAATGAGCATATAAAGAAGATTTTTTCTGATGGAGAGCTTGAAGAAAATTCAACTATTCGAAATTTCCGAATAGTTCAAATTGAGGGTAAACGCCAAGTTACAAGAGAAGTCAAACATTATAACTTACAAATGATTATCGCAGTCGGGTTTAAAGTTAATAATCAGCGAGCAGTGCGTTTTCGTGTTTGGGCAAATTCAATTGTTGAAAGTTATACAATTAAAGGTTTTGCAATGGATGAAGAAAGACTTAAATCAGGTGGAAGTATTCTAACAGAAAAATATTTTGAGGAACAACTTGAAATAATTAGAGAAATAAGGCTTTCGGAAAGGCGATTTTATCAAAAAATCACAGATATTTATTCTACAGCTTTAGATTATGATAAAAATGCTTTGACTACAAAAGAGTTTTTTTCAAAAGTTCAAAATAAAATGCATTATGCTGTTCATAGACACACTGCTTCTGAATTGATTTTTGAAAGAGCGGACGCTAATAAGCCAAATATGGGACTTACTAGTTGGAAAAATTCCCCTGAGGGTAAAATAATAAAATCAGATGTTAGTGTTGCAAAAAATTATTTAACAGAAGATGAGATGAAATCTCTTGAATTGATTGTGTCAGCTTATTTAGATTTAGCGGAAAATAGAGCAAGAAGAAAAATTCCTATGACTATGGAAGATTGGGCTAATAGAATAGACATTTTTTTGTTAGCTGATGATTTGGAAGTTTTGCAAAATGCTGGAAAAATTACTGCTGAAATTGCAAAATCTCACGCAGAAACTGAATTTGAAAAGTATAGAATTATACAAGATAATCTTTTTCAATCGGATTATGATAGGTTTATATTGGAACTTGAAAAAGCGGAAAGTGGTGAGAATTAAATGATAGAAAAATTTGACATTGCAGGTTATTGCCGTATCTCCGTTGATGAGGAACAAGACCGTGACAATACCTCGATAGAAAACCAAAAAGCGATTATTGAAGATTATGTAAAGAAAAATTTCCCTGGTTCAACTTTGGAATTTTATGAAGATAGGGATAAAAGTGGCTATACTTTTGAGCAACGTGGTGGTTATCAAAAAATGCGAAAAGAGCTTATTTCTCATAAAAAAGATATACTTATCGTCAAGGATTTTTCTCGTTTTTCTCGTCGAAATTCTCGTGGACTTGTTGAACTTGAGGACTTGCGTGATGCTGGTTGTCGCATTATTTCAATTGGCGATAATATAAACTTCCCAAACGATGATGACTGGCTAAAAATTCAGTTTCAGTTTTTGATAAACGAAATGCCTGTCACTGATACTTCGAAAAAAGTTAAATCGGTTATAAAACGTAGACAAGCTGATGGAAACTGGATTTGTGCAGCTCCTTATGGATATATTATCAACAAAAAAGGTGAATTTGAAATAGTTCCCGAACAAGCTGAAATTATTCGCACAGTTTTTAAGATGTATATTGAGGGTTGTGGTTATAAGAAAATTGCAGACTTTTTGACAGAAGAAAATATTCCTACTCCTCGAATGGCTGAAAAAATTCGTAAGGAAAGTCAAGGCGAGGAATACAACAGAAAAGTTCGTGCTGAGTGGAGTATTATCACAATTCAAGGGATTTTGGACAATGATTTTTATATTGGAACTCTAAGGCAAGGGAAGTATACACGCAAAAAAATTAACGGTGCTGAAATAAAAAAAGATGTTAGCGAGCATATAGTTTTTGAAAATCATCATCAAGAGATAATTGATTACAGGACTTTTCGCACTACAAAATCTTTGCGTCAACAAAGAACTAAAAATCACTATCGTGGGATAAAAATTAATGATAATGTTTATTCTGGATTGCTTGTTTGTGGGGATTGCAAGTCACCAATGTTTGCGATGAGTAGGAGTGATTTAAAGGACGCATACCGCTGTGGAACTTATCACAGACGGGGTTTAAAGGGTTGCACAAGTCATCATATTCGTGTAGATAAACTTGATGAAGTTATTAAAAATTACGTTAGAATTGTTAAAGAAAATTCAGCAAATATGCTTTCAAGGCTTAATGCTGACCTTGAAAATGAGAGAGAAGATATATCTGAAACTGAAATTTCTATTGATAATTTATCGGCAATTTTAATTGAATTACAAGAAGAAATGCGAGTGACAAAACGTCAACGTATCCGTGATATTATGAAGCACCCTGAGCAAGAAAGATTGCTTGAAGAAACTTATGACGAGCTTGAAGATGATCTTGCTAAAAAAATTGAGGGCCTACAAAATCAAATTGATATGTCGGAAAATAAACGCAATACTATTATACGAGTGAACCGAGTTGCAAAAACTGCCTTAGATGTTTTTGATGATATTTTGCAAAAGGAAAAACTTGATAAAACTGATTTAGAATTAATTGTAAACAAAATTTATGTTTATGAAGATAGAATCGAGATAGAATTAAAAGCTGATATAGATGAAATTTTACGATCGGGAGATATTTCTGTTAAAGAAAGTGAGGAATTGGCTGTAAATTTTAAAAAAGGCAGAAGAAATAGCTTAAACACTGAGTTTGTCCAATCTTCAAAGAGCAAAAAGGACAAGGTTTTTTCTGTCAATATAATCAGTAACGGCGACCCGTTAGAAATTTACACAAGCAATGATGGAGAGGTTATTTTTAAGAAATATTCCCCTATAAACGAATTGTCAGGGGGAGCATCACAAGCAGCTGAAGTTATCCACAAATTAGGAGGAGCGCCAGTTGTGATTTTTGACCGTGACCATGTGGTAGCAGTGGCTGGTGTGCAGAAAAAAGAGTTCTCAGAAAGGCGAGTTTCCAGCGCTTTAGAGGATTTGCTTGAACGAAGAAAGAGTTACTCACTTGCTTCCACAAGCGACTCAAAGGTTATGCCAGTTGAGGGGATAAACAAGTACGCAATCGCCATAAGCCCAATTATTTCTTCAGGTGATGTAACAGGTGCAGTTGCATTTTTAAGCTCAGGCGAAGGTGATACTGCTAGTGCTGATCACGATATTTTAGCTCAGACTGCTGCTATGTTTCTAGGAAAACAAATCGAAGACTAGGCAACGTGACGTTGCATCCAAGCCCGCACCGAACGGAGAACAATAGGCAATTTTTGTTTCTGCGAGGTCAAATTTTGTAGGGAATGCATTGTATGCATTACGCAATATCTAGGCAACGTGACGTTGCAACCATACCTGCACCGAGCAGAGTACAAGAAGTCAAATTTATAGGGAGGGTTTCTATACCCTCCCTATAAATTTGCATATTTTTCCTTTCGTTAGAATAATATTGTAAAGAACACAACTATTTTAACAAAGGAATGATTATTTTTATGACTGAAATAAGAAAAGACGCTGTCACAATGGGAATTTCATCTGAAAAAGCAAAATTATTGCTTCAAACAAATGGGAAAAATGAACTTACTGCCACTGATAAAAAAAGTGTAATGAAAATTTTTGCTGGGCAATTTAAAGATATTATGGTTATGATTTTGCTAATTGCAACCGCTGTTTCAGGGCTTTTGGGGGAAATTAGCGACGCTGTTACTATAATAATAATTGTCTTATTAAATGCAGCTTTGGGATTTATTCAAGAGTATCGGACAGAAAAAACTCTTGAAACTTTGAAAAATATGACTGCACCCACCGCAAAGGTTTATCGTGACGGAAAATTAGAGCAAATTAAAGCTAGCGAAATGGTTGTAGGTGACATTTTCGAGGTGGAAGCTGGGGACAGAATTCCTTGTGATGGGTTAATTTTATCTTCAAAAGGATTTTTTGCTGACGAATCAATTTTAACAGGGGAGTCAGTGCCAGCAGAAAAAGAAAACGCAAAGGAAAGGGGAGAAATATCCGTCTTAAATCTTCCTTACGTCGCCTATATGGGGACAGTTTCAACAAAAGGAAACGCCCGTTGTCAAGCTTTTGCCACAGGAATGAACAGCCAAATGGGGAAAGTTTCCACCATGATAGGGGAAATTGAAGAAGGAAAAACTCCGCTTCAAATCAAGCTTGCAAGCCTTGGAAAAGTTGTGGCGTTAATTTGCATTGCAGTTTGTGTGGTAGTTTTTCTAGCAGGAATTCTCCGTGGTGAAGAACTTTTCACAATGCTAATGACAGGGATTACAGTAGCAATTGCGGCAATTCCCGAAGGTTTGCCAGCCACAGTTACAATAGCTTTAGCCCTTGCAGTAAGGCGAATGTTGAAGCAAAAAGCTTTGGTTAACAAGCTACATTCGGTAGAAACTTTAGGTTGTGCAAGTGTGATTTGCTCCGATAAAACGGGAACTATAACCGAAAATAGAATGTGCGTTTCGCAAATTTTCACTGGGGAAAATGATTTTTTTGTGACAGGAACAGGTTATAGAACTTTCGGTGAAATTAAAAATGAGCAAGATGAAATAGTTGAATTAAAGGGAAATTCCTCCTTAAATGAGCTTTTAGTGTGCAGTATTCTTTGTAATAACGCAAGAATTTCAAAAGAAGATATTTCGATAAAAGAACGAAATTTCAAGGCTTCAATGAGAAAGGGAACTTGGATAATCACTGGTGACCCGACAGAAGGAGCGTTGCTTATTGCCTCGGAAAAAGGCGGATTAAAAAATGGAATTGTCAATGGTGAAAACCCTAGAATTGACGAAATTCCATTCGACAGCGATACCCGTTCAATGACTGTACTTTGTAAAAATAAAGAAAGGGGTTATACAGCCTACATAAAAGGTTCTTTAGATGTAATTTTGCAAAAATGCAACAAAATTCTTACTAAAAATGGAGTTGTTTCTCTTTCAAATGAAATCAAAGTTGCAATTATGAGGAAAAATGACCAAATGGCGGAAAGTGGACTTCGGGTTTTAGCTTTTTCAAAATGCGAAACTTCTAACATAAATGACACAAAAGACATGATTTTCCTTGGTTTAATTGCAATGTCCGACCCTCCACGAGTTGAAGCTAAAAAGGCAATTCGAAAGTGTATGACTGCTGGGATAAAAACTGTTATGATAACAGGCGACCATAAATTGACAGCAATTTCTGTTGCCAAACAAGCGGGAATTATTACAAAAGAGCGAAATTTAGCTTTTACAGGTAGCGAACTAGCGGAAATGTCCGACCTTGAACTTGAAAAAGTTATAGAAAATGTGGGAGTTTTTGCACGGGTTAACCCAGCCGATAAATTGAGAATTGTCCGTGCTTTCAAGAAAAAAGGGCATATTGTAGCTATGACAGGGGACGGCGTAAATGATGCACCTGCAATAAAAGAAGCTGACATCGGCGTTTCAATGGGGGAAACTGGCACAGATGTAGCAAAACAAGCCGCCGATTTAATACTTCTTGACGATAATTTCGCAACTTTAGTCCTCGCAGTAGAAGAAGGGCGAGCGGTTTACGCAAACATTAGAAGGTTCGTTCGATACTTGCTTTCTTGTAACATTGGCGAGGTTGTGACAATGTTTTTGGGGATAATAATGGGCTTTCCGTTGGTGTTGTTGCCTACCCAACTTTTGCTTGTAAACTTGCTTACTGACGGGTTGCCGGCGGTGGCTTTGGGGCTTGAAAAAGCTGAAGAAAACTCAATGAAAATTCCTCCACGAAGGGGAAAAGACGGCTTTTTCAGTGGCGGTCTTATGACAACAATTTTGTTTAGAGGGCTATTTATAGGTCTTTGCACCCTTGGCTGCTTCAGCATTTTTACAAGTCTTGATTATTCACTGAACGCAGCTAGGACAGGTGCTTTGCTAACCCTTGTAATATCACAGTTAATCCATGTCTTTGAGTGCAAGAGTCAAGGCAGAAGCATTTTTTCAGTAAATTATTTTTCCAATCCATTTTTGATTGTGTCGGTTATAATTTCTTTAGCGGTAATAATTTCTGCTGTTTATCTGCCAATTTTTCAAGTAATTTTCTCTACAGTTCCAGTTGATTTAAATGGAATTTTAGTAGTCTTAGGTTGTTCTTTTGCAGTGCCATTGTTGCAAGCTATAGGTAGAATGATATTTGGTGGGAAAGCAATGTGACATTCCGTCTATACCAACATTGTTACTTTGTGAAATGGGAAAATTTCTGCCCGTGCTGTTAAATTTTGATATGATATACAAATAAAAAAGCTAAGCCGCCTAGTAAAATTACTAGGCGGCTTCAGAATGTTAGAAAAAGGTAAAACCTAAAAAAAGTAGCTAAATTAGCGGTCAGTTTGGTGACGTGAATAAAGTGAGTGCACTATAAATTTTATAGTGTAAACTCAAACAAATACATTCGCCCGTCTATATTTAGTAAACAGTAATCCTCGAAAAACTGATAATTCATAAATATTCCTTCGCTGTTTTCGCAAAGTATAAGCGCAAGAACTTCACCTGACGCAAGTTCCTTGAAAATTTCCTCACGTTCAAGTGTTCTGTCTAAAATCTCGTGTTGTCTAGTGTTAAAAGTTGACAAATAATCAGAAAGAGCAGTAACATCGTCATTTTCTCCGTCAGGGAAATATCCTAAAAATGGTATAAAATCCGTTAAATTCTCATTTTCAAATTCCTCAATAAGAGGCATATTGTCATAGTGCAACATCAAAGCACTAAGTTTTTTTGTCATATCATCATTTTTATATGTAACAATTTCTTCACTGTCGTCCATTTTTAAATAGATGTTTTTGTTGTCGATAAATCCAATAATTTTAGGTTCATTATGAAATTTCCAGTCAATCATATCTTCACTGTAGTGGAAAAACCTAAATTGATATTGTTCAGGAAATTCCGCCCCCGTAACAGGATTAAAGTCGGCAGTTTTAAATATATCTTTCACTATTTCGCTAATATAAAGTGGCGAGCCAGCTAAATCATTTAAAATAGGCATTTCTATGTCAAGTCGAACATCATTGTTGTCAGAAAACCAGTCAGAAAGCGACTCATCGCTCAAAGGTTCGCTACAAGCAGTTAAAAATATTAAAGGGAGTATTATTAAAAAAATAGAAAGTTTTTTTATCATACAAAACTCCACCTTTCTAAAACAAAATTCTTTACATATATATTATAACACGAAATCAAATTTCTTTCAAGTAATGTAAAAAGATTTTACAAGTAAAATTTTTACACGAGAAAAAACTCTATTTAATGAAGCGAGGTTTCATCAAATAGAGTTTTTTCTTGTAAGTTAAAAAATTAATTAGAAGGAAGTTGTAAATTCAAGAAAAACAAAATATTTAACTTGTTTTTCTAATAAATATTATACTATATGAAAGTTACAAAAAAGTTACATATGGAAGTGTTTTCATACTTCTAGTGAATTTTTACATATTTATCTTATATAACGCTATATTTGTCGATTGTTAGATAAATATGTCTAAATTATGAATTACGTATTAACAAAAATATACGCATTAGTTAAATGTTGTAACAATAAAGTGTCGTTTTTGCTATATAATTAATTTTTTTAACTTGTTCGTTTTTAAAAAAAATAAAATAAATTATAAATTCTTGACAATATTGTTGGATAGTGGTATCATTTTATAGAAGAAATATTTTCAAACAAATTATTAAACGAAAGGAAAATTTTATGTCAATAGAAAATAATAATAAAAAACAAAGAATTATCATTGCTGCTGTTGCGGGAGCTTGTGTTATTGTAATTGCAGTGATTTTGTCAATCGTATTTTTGGGGAAAGAGGAAGTTGTGGAGGTTCAGGCTACTACTCCTGAAACTACTGTTGCGACTACAACAGAGGCTACTACTACCGCTGAAACTGAACCTCCTATCCCTGTAATGCTTGAAAAATACGAGGAGTGGTACGCTATAAATGACAGCCTTGTGGGCTGGGTTTGGGTTGATGGCACAAATATCGACAACCCTGTTATGCAAAACGCTAACAACTCATATTACTTAGAACACGATTTTTACAGACAACCGGACAGTGCTGGAACAATTTTTGTTGACTTTAGGACAAAATTGACTGACACTGAAACTCCTGATAATATTGTAATGTACGGCCATAATATGGCTACAGAATTATTTTTCGCTGATGTGGCAAAATATCGTGATATTGAATACTTTAAGGAACACCAAATTGTGAATTTTGACACATTATATGAAGAAAATGAGTGGGTAGTTTTTGCTGCATTTTTGACAGGTGGCGACCCTGCAATGGACAATGGGAACTTTTTTGAATATCATTCTGCACACGTTTTTGACACTCAAGAAGTTTTTGATGAGTATTACAACGAGGTTATGAACAGGACTTATTTTAACACTGATGTTGAAGTTACAATGGACGATAAATTGATTACAATGTCAACTTGCTTGTTCAGCGAATATTACAATGCACGTTTTGTAATTGTAGCAAGAAAAGCTCACGAGGGTGAGGATTTAAGTCAATATGCAAACACAGTTACTATTAATGAAGACAAATATATGACTGCTGAATGGCATTATGTTAATGGGTAAAATTGGTTAATTAGAGATAAAAATTAGGCTATAACGAAATTTTCAAAGTTTCGTTATAGCCTTTTTATTTAGAAATTCACATTCATATTGAAGATTATTTTCTTAAAAAATTACAATGTTTTAACGGATTTTCCTTCCTCAATAAAGCAATCTAAAATTACTTGAGTAGTAATTCCTTTGTTGTCAATTCTATCAAGTAAAATGTTTGCGACTTGCCTTGCAATCTCACGCATAGGCTGACAAACTATGGTAATTTGCGGTGAAATCACGCTTGCAAGCTCAATATTATCAAATCCCACAACAGAAATTTCTTCGGGAATTTTTATATTTTTCTCTTTAATTGCCATAATTGAACCCATTGTCATTTCATAATTTGTAGCAAAAACGGCAGTAATATCACTACATTTTTTAAGCAGTTCTTTAGTACTCTTATAACCATCTTCAATGTTAAAATCTGTCTTAATTATATAATCTTCATTAACTTCAATTCCATGTTTTATAAGAGTATTTTTGTAACCTTTTACACGGTCGCCAGTGGTTTTAAGGCTGTGTGGACCTGCGATTACACCAATTTTTTTATGGTTATTTTTTATAAGCAATTCAGTTGCCTTTTCCCCAGCGGAAATGTTGTCAACTCCAACAAAATCAGTGACTAAATCATTAATTTTACGGTCGATTAGCACCACTGGAATATCTAGTTCGATAAATTTTTCAAGGTTAGAAGTTTTTGTGCTTACAGGCATATAAACTATCCCGTCAACTTTTCGTGCAATCAAAAAGTTGATAATATCCTTTTCAATTCTGTCGTTAGAATGGTAGTTCATTATCATAGTTGCATAGCCATTTTTTCGCAAAATTGTTTCCACTTCCTCAATAATTGTGGTAGTGAATAGGTTGGAAAGTTTTGGTATAACAATGCCGATTATTTTAGATTTATTAGTTTTCAGACCACGCGCCATTTCATTCACTTGAAAATTCAAATCTTTCACAGCTTTATCAAGTAAAATTTTGTTTTCAGGGCGAACATTTCCACCGTTTAAATACTTTGAAATTGTAGCAAGCCCAAGACCTGTTTCCTTTGCAATATCCTTTATTGTAGCCATATTATAATTATCCTTTCCTCTAAAATATGTGAAAACGAAACGTTTCTAATCATTAAAATATTAGCACATAAACCTAATTTTGTCAACTAAAAAACATAAAAGGTAAAAGTTTAACGGGACTTCCCAAAAAACTTCTACCTTTTAAATTATATTATAAATAATAGATTTAACTGCTAATTCTGGGTAATAACCCATTGATTTCGTCCATTATTTTTTGCGGTGTAAAGTGACGTGTCAGCACATTTGATTAAATCGCCAACAGTCTTTCCTTGTGCAACTTTTTCATTATAACAAATCCCAATAGAAAGTGTGACAAAATTCGCAATCACTGATGATTCGTGGATAATATTAAGGTCACGAACTCTTTCGCAAAGAGTTTGCGCAATTTCTTCACATTCCTTTGCAGTTTTTCCTTTTGCAACCAAAATAAATTCTTCTCCACCATATCTTGCAACAAAAACATCAAATTCTTTAGAAATTTCAATGAGCAAATTTCCAAACTCTTTTAAAATATTGTCACCTTTAATATGTCCGTATAAGTCATTGTAATTCTTGAAATAATCAATATCAATCATCATAACAGCGAAAGGAATTTGTTCTTCGCAAACTGATAAATAATTAGAGTCGAAATAATTTCTTATAGCAATACGATTATTAAGCTCTGTCAATTCGTCAGTTTGAGAAATTAATTTCAATTTTCGCTCATACTCTTTTTGAGTAGTAACATCATTGAAAATAAAGAAAAATCCGTTTAATTGATTAAAAACGTCATAAATTGCACTTTTTTCAATCATAAAAGATGAAACTTTTCCATTTTTTACAATTTCAGCTGAAATAACACCTTCAGTTATGTTTGGCATAGAAATACTTTTGCCAAAAAAATTGATTCCAAATTTTTCAAGATTAAAGGACGTAATGTCATCTTCAATACCAAAAATATCATCAAAATTGCCGTTTGCGCTTACAAATTTTAAGTCGTCGGTAACAATCATCATTGGAAATGGAAGGTGGTTTATTAAAGTTTTAAACTCGGCGTGAGTGTTCCAAACATCGGTAACATCACGAGCTAAACCAACTGTCCCGATAGTTTCGCCATTTCTTCCGACAATTGCAGATTTATATGTTTTAAGTTGTCGCATTTCTTCGCCAATTTTTACTTTTTCATCAAATAAAAATGTTCCTTGTTCAGCGATTACAACTTCTTCAGTTTCCATACAAACAAATTCGCCCTGTTCATATTCCTCAATGTCCAAGTCCCAAATATAACAATGTCCACGGTATTTAATTTGCTCTTTTGTCTTATTTACAGTCTTGCAAAAGCTATCGTTTACCTTAATATGCGCACCGATAACGTCCTTAAACCAGATTAAATCGGGCACACTGTCAATAAGTGTGTCGAGTTGTTTTGACGCAAGTTCCGCATCAAAATAGTCCCTCATTCTATATAAAAAATGATTAATTCGATATTCATAAACGGTTCTTGAATTTGTAATCCAAACATCAAAAAAGCTATCTTGTTGTTCTTTTGTCAACTTCACAAAGTACTCATCATCACAGCTTAAAACAACCACAGAATAGTTCGCTTTATTAGCATTTAAAGTGTCAATCATATCCGCACTAAAGTTAGCATCAATAACCAAAACATCAGAGCAATCATAAGATTTTGGGTTAGATATGTTAGCTTCGTGAAATTCCACTTCTAGCCTATCAATTTTATTATTTTTTTCAATAATATTTTGAATTTCTGAGTTAGAAAAATTAGAAATTCGTAATTTATACTTATCCACAAAGTCCTCCTATAGGTAAAAAACGAGATATATAGACTAATTATATCACAACTTTTTTAAAATTTCAACCATTATTAAAAAGATAATCAAGTTGCATAGTTATTTTTTTACTCAGGCAAGGCAGAAATTTCCTCATTTTACAAATGAAAAACGCGGGCATAACAGCGGGGTTGCCTCGCTAACGTCACGTTGCAAAAAATAAATCAAAACAAAATTATAACCTCGCGGGCAATAATTTTCTCATTTACAACCAAAAAACGCGGGCGAAACAGCGGGGTTGCCCCGCCAACGTCACGTTGCTGGGGTTGAAATGTGGTTTTGTTTCTGTTATAATAAAAAGAATAGTTATTTTTGAAAGGATTGTGCTTTAAATGAAACAGCTTAGTATTGTTGTTAGAAAAGAAAAATTAGAAGAAGTAAAAAATGTAATTTTATCTCATAGCGCTGGCGGCATGACAGTTTATGATGTGTCAGGGTGCGGAACTTACACCGAATTTCCCGACGCAGAAGGACTTGTCTTTTCAACAGATATGAAACGTGAAGTTAAACTCACTTCAAAAATTCGATTTGACGTGGTTGTAAATGATGACGAAGTTGACAACCTTATAGACAAAGTTTGCGATGTTGCTTGTACAGGAAGATGTGGCGACGGCAAAATTTTTGTCACTAATATCGAAAAGGCTGTAAGAATTAGAACTCGCGAATTTGACAAGGAAGCATTGTAATTTTTTTACAAATTTTTTGTCGAAAAAAAGATTTTGTTGACGAAAACAAAGTTCTTGCACCAAAAACAATATTTATATCAAGGAGTTTTTTATTAATGAGAGTAATTGAACACCCTATACTTGAAAAATTAGATACATCAAAAACCGTTACAATTTATTTTGACGGAAAACCTATAATAGCCCTTGAAAATGAGCCAATTTCAGCTGCTTTACTTAACGCTGGGATAGTTTCTTTTCGACGTACCCACAAGCATAATGAACCTCGTGGGATTTTTTGTGCCATTGGACGTTGTACCGACTGTATGATGATTGTTGACGGAGTGCCAAATGTTAGGACTTGCGTTACCCCAGTTCATGATGGAATGAAAGTTGCTACACAAAATGGTCACGGTGGCTTTGAGAAAATTGGGGGGAAATAATGAAAAAAATATTTACTGATGTTGCTATAGTTGGAGCTGGGTCGGCGGGACTTTCTGCTGCAAATATGGCGGCTAGTGCTGGGGCAAAAGTTATTGTTTTAGATGAAAACGCACTCCCTGGTGGACAGCTTTTTAAACAAATACATAAATTTTTTGGCTCAAGAGCACATTTAGCGGGTGTTCGTGGCTTTACTATCGGGGAACAACTATTAGAAAAAGTTGAAAAAAGTGGTGCCGAGGTGTGGCTTAACGCCCTTGTTTACGGAATAGAAAGCAACAAAAACCTTGGCGTAATTTACAATGGGGAACATTATGTTATTGAGGCAAAAAAAGTTATTATTGCAACAGGTGCAAAGGAAAATTACATGCCTTTTGAGGGGAGCACTCTCCCCGGAGTAATGGGTGCTGGTGCCGCTCAAACTATGATTAATGTTAACCGAGTTTTGCCGGGGAAGAAAATTTTAATGCTTGGTAGCGGAAACGTTGGACTGATTGTTTCCTATCAACTTTTACAAGCTGGTGCTGAAGTAGTTGGACTAGTTGAAGGTGCTCCGCAAATTGGCGGTTATGGCGTTCATGCTGGGAAAATTCGCCGTGCTGGAGTTCCAATTTTTGTTGGACATACCATAAAAAGAATTATTGGTAAAGAAAAAGTTGAGGCTGTTGAAATAGTTGCACTTGATGAAAACTGGCAACATATTAAAGGAAGCGAACAAACTTTTGAAGTTGACACAGTTTGCCTTGCTGTAGGATTAAATCCAATGACAGAGCTTGTTTGGATGGTTGGCTGTGAATTTGATTTTATTCCAATGTTCGGCGGTCACGTTCCTTTGCACGATGAAAATATGGAAACAACTGTTGAAGGGCTTTATGTAGCAGGTGACGTTACTGGTGTTGAAGAAGCTTCGTCAGCAATGGAAGAAGGCAATTTGGCAGGAGTTTGTGCCGCTCAAAGTTTAGGTTTGTTGACAATTGAAGAAGCTACAGCTAAAAAAGAGGAAATTTTAGCACGACTTTCTGTTTTGCGTTCGGGAATGTTTGGGCAAAAAAGACGAAATGCTAAAGAAAGTCAGCTTACTGCTATGAAAAATTATAATAAATAAGGAGTATACCTAATGAAAGGTGTTATATATACTGGCGTTCCCTCAGCGGAAGAATTAGCGAAGTGCCCTGGAATGCCTAGTGAAAAAAGAATGAGGACTAAAAAAGTAGCAAGAATTGAATGTGTGCAAGAAATTCCTTGTAACCCATGTGAGGGGATTTGTCCCACGGGTGCTATAAAAATAGGTGAGAATATTACAAATTTACCAATTTTAACGGAAGAAAATTGTTCGGGCTGTGGGCTTTGTGTTGCAAATTGTCCTGGACTTGCTATTACAATGATTGACAAATCTTTTACAGAAAATGAGGCTACAATTGATTTTCCATTTGAGTATTTGCCACTTCCTAATGAGGGAGATGTTGTAACTGCTGTTGGACGTGACGGGAAAGAAGTCTGTCAGGGCAAAGTTTTGAAAGTTAAAAAAATTAAAGCATATGACGGAACAACGGTAGTTTCAATAAGTGTGCCAATAGAAAAAGCAGATGAAGTGGTTTCAATGAAACGCTTAAAGATATAAAAGCGAAAGGAAAAATTGTATGGAAGATTTAATAATTTGTCGCTGTCAGGAAGTAAGCGAAAAGGAAATTTTGGACGCAATAAAAGACGGTGCAACCACTGTTGACGGTGTGAAAAGAAGAACCCACGCTTGTATGGGTCTATGTCAAGGTAAAACTTGCTCACGTCTAGTGCAAAATATTGTGGCTAAAGAAACGGGAGTATCTCCAGCTGAAATTCCTCCGCAAAAAAGTAGAATGCCTGTTCGTCCTGTAAAAATGGGACTTTTTAACGATAAATAATTTTATCACGAAAGGAAAAATCGTTTAGATGAATAAATTTGATGTAATTATAATCGGTGGTGGAATTATGGGAAATTCTATCGCTTGGCAACTTTCTAAAAGAGGGAAAAAAGTTGTTATTCTGGAAAAAAGTGATGTCGCTTCTGGTGCGGCGGGTGCTACTGACGGAGTAGTTGGTTATCACACCAAAAAACCTGGCCCCCAACTTGATTTAGCTGTGAAATCAATTGAAATGTTTGAAAATTTATCTGCTGAACTAGGTTTTGACATAGAATTTCACAAAAATGCTGGAGGAATGCAACCTGTTGAGGATAAAGAGCAGTTCGATATGCTCGCCGCTTTAGTTGAGGAACAGAAAAAAAGTGGCGTTGACATAAAAATGATTTCCGCTGAAGAAGCCTATGAAATTGAACCCGCTTTAGCCCGTGATATTTACGGAGCTTTATACTCGCCTACTGGGGCAAAAGTTAATCCTATCGCACTTACAATGGGATTTTCTAAGGCTGCAAAAGCTTTGGGGACAGTGGTTTCTACTAAAACCGAAGTGAGTGAATTTATTATTGAAAATAACAAAATTTTAGGTGTTAAAACTAACAAAGGTGATTTTTTTGCAGAAATTTTTGTTAATTCAAGTGGAGCGTGGGCAGGGGAGATTGCTAAACTTGCAAAACTTGATTTACCAATTAAACCTCGAAAAGGTCAACTTGCTGTAACTGAACCAATTGCACCATTTATGACAGCGACTGTCCAATGTGCATTGTATAACATTATAAAATTCCGCCCAGAAACTATTGAAGATGAGGCAGTTTTAAAGCTTGGCTCATCACTTAGCATCGAGCAAACCGAGGACGGAAGCATGATTATAGGCGGAACTCGTGAGTTTGAGGATTATCAAGGTGAAAATACTTTTGAAGCTATTGAAGTAATGATGAAAAGGGCAACTAGATTTTTCCCTGTCCTTAAAGATGTTAGCATTGTAAGGTTTTTTTCAGGGTTTAGACCCTATACTCCCGACGGATTACCATTGCTTGGAAAAATTGATAAATACGAGAATTTTTATATGGCAGCAGGTCATGAGGGTGACGGAATTGCCCTTTCCCCAATTACAGGAAAATTAATTGCGGAGTTAATTTGTGAGGGGAAAACTTCTTACGATATTTCAGATTTTAACCCGAATAGGTTTAAGGGATAAATTTTTAAAAAGGAAGGGATTGTTTATATAATGATAAATATTTTAATTCCAATGGCGGTGCTTTTGATAATAATTTTGTTCAAAAAGTTGCCTTTTATTGGAGGTAAAATTAATGTGGCATTGATAATAACTGGTTTTTTAACCCTTTTATTATCAGGAATGTTTAACCCAGCCCAGTGGGTTGGAGCTTGGGTAGATGGACTTAGTAGGCTTAGTTGGATTATTGCACTTTCCATTGCGGGGAGCATTTTTGCGGAAATTTCCACAAGGCTTGGAACTATCGACACTGTAATCGGAGCGTTGACAGCGAAATTTGGAAAACACCCACGAATTTTAATAGTTTGTATCCTTTTTGCTTTAGTTTTAGCTGGTTCACTTTTAGGAGATGCAATTGCTGCTGCTACTGTAATTGGAATGCTCACAATTGGAATTCTAACCTCGATGAATATGCCTTACGAAAAGATATGTTCAATCATTGTAATGGGGGCTTGTATCGGTTCAATAATGCCACCTATGACTCAAGGGCTTGCTCTTGCTTCCTCTTTAGTTGGCACTGACCCTGACCCTGTAATAAATATGGGTTACATAACTGTAGGAATTGTTTTTGTAATTATTGCCCTTTATTGTGCAGTGTTTTTGGTTAAAAAAGAAAATGTTCCAGGTTCAAATAAACTGGTTGAAATAAAATATTCTGGACAAAGTGCAGGACAAATACTGCGAAAAAACTGGAAATCTTTAATTCCAATGTTTGTTTTAGTTGTCATTGTTTTGCTTAGAACTCTTGATATTCCTTATGTTTCGGTGGATTTAGGACCTACAATTCTTGATAATATTACAGTTTTAAAAGACGCAAATGGTGAGGCACTATCTCTTTACGGCTGGATGTCAAATGTCACTATTTTAAGCGGATTTACTAATGGAATTGTACTTTCAATAATTTGTGCAATTGCTGTAGCATTTTTCTTCCCAGTTGTAAAACATAACGGAAAAGATATAATTGCGCAAGGTATGTCTAAGGTGAAAAACACTGTAATTTTGCAAATTTCTTGTGCATTTATGCTTGGCTCATTCTATACTTCCGGTGCAATTGAGGAAGTTTCAACCTTTGCACAGGGACTAGACGGAAACGTGTTAAAAATAGGCGGAGTTGTGGCAATGCTTTTAATTGGTATGCTTACAGGTTCACAATCTACAACACAAAATGTAATTTTCGCCTTCTTTGGACCAGCTTTAGTGGCAGTTGGAACTGACCCTACACTAGCGGCACTAGCGGGTGCAAGTTTTGCTACAGGTGGACAAGGTTTGCCACCAGCTGACCTTACTACTTTCGTTGTTGCGGGCATTGTTTCTGCTCAATTTGGTAAGAAAGTTGACCCTATTAAATCAATGGTTTACTCACTTCCGATGTGTATTTCTTTCATCATAATCGGTTTTGTGTTAATTTATATTTAAAAATAATATTTGCAAAATTTATAAAACCTGAAGAAAGGAATTAATACTATTATGGAAAACACTTTAGGAATTTTAATGCTTGACACAAAATTTCCTCGAATAGTGGGGGATATAGGGAACGAGCAGTCTTTTTCCTTTCCTATTATAAAAAAGACGATTTATGGCGCTGACCCAAAATCCGTTGTTATTGACGGAAATGAAAGTTTACTAAAGCCTTTTATTGAAGGTGCAATTGAACTTGAAAAGCAAGGAGTAAAAGCTATTACCACAAGTTGTGGCTTTTTGGCAATGTTTCAAAAAGAGCTTTCTAATGCTGTGAAAATTCCTGTTTTTGCATCTGCTTTGTTGCTTGCAAACACAATTAGTGCCATGCTTCCTGAAGAGAAAATAGTTGGAATTATGACAGCGAACAGTGAAACTTTGTCGGAAAAGCATTTTCGTGGAGTGTCAATTGAAAATGTTCCCAAAGTAGTTTATGGTATGGAGGGGACAGGCTTTAGCAGTGTTTTTGTAGGGAATTCTGACACTTTAGACAAAGAACTTGCAGAAAAAGAAATGGTAAAAGTCGCAAAAAAAATGGTGGAAGAAAATCCAAATGTGGGAGCAATTTTGTTTGAATGTACAAATATGCCACCCTATACAAAGGCAGTGGAAGAAGGGACTGGACTGAAAGTTTATCATATATTAAGCCTTGCCGAAGGGATAATGAGGTAGTGGCAACCCTTTCGGTAGTCAGAATATTTTGATTGCTAGAATAAAAAATAGGTACAAAAATTGTAAGGGAGGAGCTATGCTTCTCCCTTAATTTGTAAGTACAAGCGTTGTTTTTTTAGGACATCAATCCGACCTCACGGGCAGAAATTTTCCCATTTCACAACGTAAAATCGTGGGCATAACAACGGGGTTGCCCCGTCGGGAAGGGATTCAACTTCAAGTCGCTTTGGAAAATTAAGTCAAAACAAAACTATGACCTCGTGGCAACAAATTTTCCCATTTCACAGTGTAAAATCGCGGGCATAATAGTTGTTTAGCCTCGCAGAAACAAAAGTATAATTTTTAGCTATGTTCGGTGCGGGCAAGGGTCAAGCGTCACGCTTGTTAGATAACTTTCTAATTTAACTATTGACAAATATCTAATTATCTGTTATTATCTAATTAAAGAATAATCTAATGGAGGTATTAGAATGTTATCTAAATACAAAAATCTAAAAAATGACAAAGGCTATATCAAATTAATAATTGCAAATGTATTAAGCACTTTCGGCACAATGATTGACAACATTGCATTTTCTTGGCTTGTCTACGAATTAACTGGCGACGCTGTTTGGATTGCAGTAATTTTTGGTGCAGCAATGGTTCCAATGGTGGCTTTACAGTCGCTTGTGGCTGTAATAGTTGAACGTCACAATAAAAAGAAAATTATAATTGCAACCGATATTTTGGGAGCAATTTTAATGGCGACAGTGATGGTGTTGTACCTTGGAAATTTGCTAAACCCTGTTCTATTGCTTATTATAACCTTTGTAAATGCAACTATTGAAACTATAAGAATTCCCGCAGGAATATCTTTTGTTCCACTTATTTTATGTGAAGAAAATTACGCAGTAGGCACAGGTTTAAGCCAAAGTGCTTCACAAATCGCAAGTATAGTTGGACTTTCACTAGCAGGTGTAATAGTGTCAGTTTTTGGCTTATGGGCAGCATTTTTTGTGGACGCAGTGACTTTTGTATTATCATTTTTAATAATTTCAACAATTCGTTGTAAAGAGGTTAAGAAAGAAGTTTCTACAGATAAAATCAAAGAAAAAGGAAGATTTATCCGTGAATACAAAGACGGTTTTAAAACTTTCTTAAAAGCGCCAAAAGTATTTTTCGTTTGTATGGTTGCAATTTTCACAAACCTTTTATTTGTGCCATTAAACACCTATTCAGCCTTATTTATCGGGGATTATCTCGGTTTTACAGTGGATATGTACAGCTATATAAGTATTGCTATGACTGTAGGAATGATTTTGGGAGGCTTGATTTCTGGGGCAATTTCTGCTAAAATAAGTTGTAGCAAGATTTTTGTGATTGAGGGATTGATAATGGTATTTACCTACCTCACTTGGGTAGGTGCAACAATGCTTTCAATTGAAATTATAAAAGCGATGGCAATTATAGCGGTTACTTTTATAATGGGTGTCGGAAGTGGAGTTTTAAGCGTAAATGTAAGTGTTGCATTTATGAAAGCTGTCCCTAAAGAATATATTGCTCGAATAGCTGGAATTTTCAACTCGTTAGCTTCTTTGTCAAGTCCTTTAGCTTCGGGGACTTTAGCGGTAATGTCCCTTACATTTGGTATTGATGAAATTTTTATTATATTCGCTGCAATGGCATTAATTTACTCTATAATTGTATTAATTAAAGGGAAAAGTAAACTTGATATTGAAGATAAAAGTGAAGAAAAGAGTGTTATAAATGGAACTCAAATTGAAGAAACTGCATAGTTTTGAAGAAAATAAAGATTTTGAAATAATTGTTTTTTTAAGCAATATGGTGGCTTTTAAATACGCTAATAAAGAGGATAGGTCGGCTTTTAATTGGGCAAAAGAATTGATTGAAAAGCGAAAAATTGCCACTGACAAAAGTGAAAAATTTCTTTCTAATGCAAAAAAGTTGCAAGATTTTTTTGAAATAGTTTTTAAAGAAGCATCTATAGATAAAAAGCAATTAGAGTTGTATTTTAGCCCCTTAATCCCACAGGAAAATACTTATGACGAAGCTTGCATTGGGGAAATTTTGGTTTTGCACGCTCCTTATATTATGGAAAATTTGGATTGTGACTATATTACAGCCATAGCCACCACTATGTATTACTCCACAATTGCCATAGGTGATTTTAGGGTGGAAAAGGAAGACGTTCGCAGATGCACCACTTTTGAGGAGTTAATGGAAGAGGTTGAAAAATCCAACATTGAGGATAGTGTTAAGTGGAAAATTTTTCAATTCACAAAAAAATATGCACAATACGAGGAAGAAATCAAGTCAATTATAAGCAAGGTTTTTGCAATTTATAAGGAAAATATACACCTAATTGAAGATATTATAGAGCCTTATATTCTGGAAATTGACGTAATTTTGGAAAATTCCAACCAAGAAGAAATGACGAAGAAATTTAATATGAGCTTTAATGAAGATCAAGACAATAAAACGTTGAAATATTTTTCAATTTCTAATTTTAATGCGGTTGCTTTTTTTAATGCTAATATGCTTATGTTGGGGATTTTCTATCTTTGTGCAAAGGCTGTTACCGATAATAATCACTCTATAGAGGAACTTGGGCAAACATTAAAGTGCCTTGGCGAGGCTAGGAAGTTTGAGATGATTTTGTCCCTAATGGAACAGCCTTGCAACGGGAAAGAACTAGCGAAACGTTTAGGGATTACTCCTGCGACAATTTCCCACCATATGTCACCTCTTATTGCAAATGGGATAATATACTTGAAAAATGTGACTTCAACTAATATGGAATATTTCGTGAACAAAGAGTATCTTACTAATTCCATGCAAGCTTTGAAGGAATTGTTTGAGGAGTAAGATTTAAAAGAGGGGTGTGACGAAACTAAAAACTGTGTTTCATCACATCCCTCTCTCTTGAGTTTTTTTGCTTTCAGTCAAGCAGGAAAGACTGAATTTTTGTCATTTTTTATACTGTATAATGA
>CAYJLB010000027.1:0-26801 GCA_964370845.1 uncultured Oscillospiraceae bacterium | reverse complement strand
CTAAGTACTCAATATTTCCATCCCCACCTTTTATAGTGGAATGTGTCAAATCGCATAAATCTAAATTGCACAATTTGGTAAAATCAGCTAATCTATTAAGAACCTTTTTATGCACTTTTACAGATTTAACGATACCGTTCTTACCGATATTTTCACGTCCAGCCTCAAATTGTGGCTTAATTAATACAACAATTTCTCCATTCAATTTAAGAATTGTTAAAAGGCTTTCTAAAACTAATGAAATTGAAATAAAAGATAAATCAACACATATAAAATCGACTTTTTCTGGCAATAATTCAGATGAAATGTTTCGAGCATTTATTTTTTCATAATTGATTACCCTAATATCATTGCAAAGTTTTTCTGCTAATTGGCTATGTCCAACATCAATCGCATAAACCTTTTTGCCTCCATTTTGCAAAATACAATCGGTGAATCCGCCCGTAGATGCACCTATATCAGCGCAAATTTTATCAGTTAAATCTATTTGAAATGCATTGATTGCACTTTCTAATTTTAATCCGCCTCGACTAACATACTTTAATTGCTCACCAATTAATTCGATTTTACTATCTAATCTAACATTTGTCGAAGGCTTATTTACTACTTTTCCATCAACTTTTATACTTCCATTTTTAATTAAATCTTTTGCTTTTTCCCTTGAAGTAGTAAAATTTAAATTAACTAACAATACATCTAATCTTTCAGCCATTTTTATCCTCACTTGTGATAACATCAATAATAGAATTACTATCAAATTTATACTTTGCAAAAGCACTTTCTAAACTCGACTGTTGTACAAATTCATTAATTGCATAAGTATAAAACTCACCTTTATAGCCATTTTTATATGCATACGCAAGAAATTTTTCTGCAATTCCACCGTTTTCATAACTTTCTTCAAAGAAAAAAATTCTTTTGTATTTTAATATTTCCGAAATAATTTTGCTATCAACGGGAAAAATTTTAACTAATTTTAGTATGTCAAATTGTGCATTTTCACGGGCAGAAAAGATATTGTTAATTAATCTTCCATAAGAAATCACCAGAGTATCATTATCATTTTTAACAAATAAGTAGTCGTAAGCACAGGAAATATTATTTGAATTTACATCTTCGCTACCTCGAGGATAACGAACAGCAACTATTCCTTCGTCATTATAAATTGCATTATTCTGTGCAAATTTTAACTCTTCAAAATTGCTTGGAGAGTAAATTGTAACATTTGGAATCGTTGTCAAAAATGGAACATCGAACAAACCTTGATGTGTTTCTCCGTCATCTCCGACAATTCCAGCTCTATCAATCCCTAAAACTATGTGGGAATTATCCAAAGCAGCATCATGCAAAATTTGGTCATAGCATCGTTGTAAAAACGTCGAGTACACACAGAATACTGGAACTATTCCCGTTTTTGCAAGCCCAGCACAAAAAGTAACAGCATGGGATTCAGCAATTCCAACATCAAAAAATCTGCTACGAAACTCTTTTGTAAAGTGTTGTAAGCCTGTTCCATTTTCCATAGCCGCAGTTACTGAAAATATTTTGTTATCATTTTTCGCTAAAATAGCGAGATTTTTTCCAAAAACATCTGAGAAAGTGTCCTCATTTTTACTGTGAGTTTCTCCAGTTTTTACGTCAAACTTTCCTACACCATGAAATACGTCAGGCTTTTTCTCTGCTGGCAAATAACCCTTTCCTTTCACGGTTTTCACGTTGATTAACACTGGTTTTTCCATAGCCTTTGCATCTTCTAAAGCTTCAATCAATTCGTCTAAATTATGCCCATTCACAGGTCCAACAAATTCAAAACCAAAATATTCAAACAAAGTGCTGTTTATAATTGATTTTTTCAATGTTTCTTTTGTGTAAGAAATCGCTTTTTTCATGGGGTCGCCCAAAATTGGAGTGCTTTCCAAAATTTCTGAAACTGTATTTTTTGTCTTTACATATGACTGTTTTGTACGCAAAGTGGTTAAATACTTAGCGACTGCACCAACATTTTCTGAAATAGACATATCATTTTGGTTTAAAATAACGATTAACTTTGTGCCACTTTTTCCAGCATTGTTGAGCCCTTCATATGCAAGTCCTCCCGACAGCGAACCGTCACCGATTACAGCCAAAGTGTAATCTTTTTTTCCTTGTTTTTTTAGAGCAGTAGCAATTCCTAAAGCTGCTGAAACTGAGTTACTAGCATGGCCTGAAATAAAAGCATCATACTCAGATTCACGAGGTTTAACAAACCCTGACAAACCATTTTCTTGACGCAAAGTATCAAATTCAGATAGCCTTCCCGTCAAAATTTTATGAGTATATCCTTGATGTCCAACGTCGAAAACAAACCTATCCTCCGGACAGTCAAAAACCTTATGCATAGCCACAGAAAGTTCTACTGTTCCAAGGTTTGAAGCCAAATGTCCACCTGTTTTTGAAACAGTTTCAATCAATTTTTTTCGTATTTTATGGCAAAGAATTTCCATTTGCTTAACAGACATCTTATTCAGATCTTCTGGCAAATTCAACTCATTTAAACTTGTATTTTTATTAAAATTTATCATAATTCAATTGGCACCAAAATTCCTACAACTACACCTAAAACTGCTCCACAAAGCACCTCTAGGAAAGTATGTCCTAATAATTCATTTAATTTTTTATTTTCAGGTAATTTGTCCTCATTTTCGGACATTTTTTTTTCAATTTCATTAATTCTTTTCGCATGCAAACCCGCTCTACGCCTTAATGTCATAGCATCATACATAACAACAGTTGCAAAAATTAGTATAATTGCAAATTCAGTTGAACCCGCACCACACCTTCGTAAAGTTGCAATTGTAGCAGCCATAACAAATGCTGAGTGAGCAGACGGCATTCCCCCCGTGCCCACAAAACGCTCTAAATTCAGTTTATTATACTTAATATAATTTATAATAACCTTTAAAATTTGTGCAATACTCCAAGAAATTAAAGATGCCACAATAATTTCATTTGATATGAAATCCATTAACATTTCCACTATTTCTCTCCCCTTATGTTTATTTTGTTCTCTTTAAAAGCATATTTGTTAAATAAATTAAAAATTCATTATTTTCAAAATTTTCAATTAACAAAAGTGCATCATTAGTCAATTTTTCAGCAATTACCCTAGATTTTTCTAAACCTAACAGCGAAACGTAATTGGATTTTTTGTTTTTCAAATCGCTATTTATCGGTTTTCCAAGTTCCTCAAAAGTGCTTGTACTATCTAAAATATCGTCAACAATTTGAAATGCTAAACCTAATTTTTTTCCGTATTCTCTTGCAAAATTGAGTTTTTCCTCACTTCCATCAGCAAAAATCACTCCCATAACGCAAGAGGCTTCGATTAATTTTCCAGTTTTAAGTTCATTCTGTAAATTCAACACTTCCACGGTGATTTCAGGATTATTTTCGTTTTCAAGGTCAATAATTTGCCCACCTATCATTCCTTTAAAGCCCGCACAAGAAGACAATTCTTCACTTGCTAAAACCGCACTTTTATAGGAATAAAGTCCATTTTTCCCACCGTTTGCAATAGTTTCAAAAGCTAAAGTATTCAGAGCGTCGCCAGCTAAAACAGCAATATTTTCACTGAATTTTTTATGACAGGAAGGTCTTCCACGACGAAAATCATCATCGTCCATACAAGGTAAATCATCATGAATTAGGGAGTATGTATGGATAAATTCCACCGCTAAAGCTGAATTTAATATGTCATTTTTCCCACCACAAGCTCTGTAAAATTCTAGCAACAAAACGGGTCTAATTCGCTTTCCACCAGCAGATAAAGAATATTTCATTGCGTCAAAAACAGTTTGATAAGGCAATTTTTCCGCCGAAAAACAGTCATTTATCCGCTCATTTATTGAACATTCATACTCTTTAAGCTGTCCAAAATTTTTATCCAACTTGGCTTCCTCCCGATTCTTTGTATTCTTTTATGGTAAGCTTTGCGTTTTCAAGGTCTTTTTTGCAGGAAAAAGAAATATCTATTCCTTTTTTGTATAAATCAATCGCTTCCTCAAGGGGCAACTTCCCATTTTCAAGCTTTGTAACTATTTCGTCCAGTTCATTTATCGCTTTTTCAAAAGTCATTTCTAAGAACATTCCTTTCTGCACAGTTTGAAAATCTTATTTTCATACTTAACCCTATTTTTTTGTAACTTCTCCCTCAATTTCACCATCATAAAGAAGTATTTTTATTTTATCTCCGACATCTAAATCGGAGGTATTTTTCACAATTATATCATCTTTTTTAACTATAGAATATCCCCTGGAAATAACGTTTAACGGGGATAAACTTGAAAGAACCGACACCTTTTTTTCAAGTGCATTTTCTTTGTTAAGTAAGTAATTTTCCATTAAAAAATGTAATTTTTCTGTTGAATTTTCAAGCTTTACAGAAAAATTATTTATCCTATTTTCTGGTGACAATAAATTTATTTTTTCAGTTAAATTATCAATTTTTCTCTCAGAAATTTCTATCTTGTTTTTAATTATAGAAGTCATTTTATTTTCAGCAAACTGGAGTCTTGTCACCAAAGTTTTTATGTCAACACAACATAATTCCGCCGCCGCCGAAGGTGTAGGAGCGCGCAAATCTGCCACAAAATCCGATATTGAGTAATCTACCTCGTGCCCTACTGCGGAAATAATTGGAGTATTCGCATAAAAAATTTCCCCAGCTAAAAGTTCCGAATTAAAAGGGGATAAATCCTCACTTGAACCGCCACCACGTCCTAAAATTATAACATCATTATCGTCATTATCGGCGGTTTCAACCATTCTTGCAATGGATAAATCTGCGTCCTTTCCTTGCACTGCACAAGGATAAATTGTCACAGTAAGAAGAGGATTTCGACGCTGTAAAATATTCAAAATATCCTGTAAAGCCGCCCCTTTTAAAGATGTAACAACGCCTACTTTTTTAGGAAAATAAGGAATTTCTTTCTTATATTCTGCCTTAAAAAAGCCTTTTTGCTCCAACTTTTCTTTAAGCTGTTCAAAAGCAAGATGCACCTTACCTAATCCAACTGGATTTATGTCCGAAACATAAAGCTGATAAAGTCCATCTCGCTCAAATACTTCCACAGCGCAAGACAAAATCACTTTCAATCCATCATAAGGTTCGAACTTCAATTTCTTTGCGTTTTGGGCGAACATAACCGCCTTAACACTTGAATTTCCGTCCTTTAAAGTGAAGTAAAAATGTCCAGTTTTGTAGTGATTTACAAAATTTGATACTTCACCCTCAACCATTAAACTTTTCAATTTTATGTCAGAATTTATTTTAAAAGCAATAATTTTATTAAGCTGTGAAACTGTTAAAATGCTCATCTAATTATAAATTCCTTTCCAAAATATTCCTTCATAAAAGAATAAATTGCAATTCCGCTTGCGTTGTCGCAAGAGTATTCCGGACTTGCAAAAAAACCGCCATGCCTTTCCATTATCCCCTTCGAAATAATGGAATTTGCCATTACTCCCCCCACATAAAGTACAGGGAAATCAGGGAATTTTTCCTTCAATTTAACCGTCATAGCAGAAATTGTTTCAAGGATATAGTCAAAGGTAAATTTCGCAATATCCTCAGCTTTTTCACCATTATTATACATAGTTTTACACTTATTTTCAAGTCCAGATAATGAGCAATCATTACCAATTATAGACGGCTTAATCTTAAATTTAGCGGAGCTTTTTTGTGATAGCAAGTCCAATTCTTTCCCACAAGGAAAGTTTAAACCAAGCATAACACCCACCCTATCAACAGCTTGTCCGCACTTTAAATCAAGGGATTTCGCCACCAATTTGCAATTAATAACATTTTCATCGTCGGGAGTGACAAGTAAACATTCGGTAGTCCCACCACTAACGTGAAAAGCTAAAAAAGGCTTTGAAACCATACCCAATTGTCCACAGGAAAAGAGTCCCGCCAAAATATGCCCTACTTGGTGGGAAGTCTTATGTAATTTCACCCCTAAAACAGTGGCTAAACTCTCCGCCAACCCTTCACCAGCTAGAAAACAAGGCATATAAGAGCCCTCTTCATTTCGTGGTTTGCTTGAAACTGCAATGGAAGAAACTTTGTAATTTTCATCATCAAAAAGCTCTTTCATAAGCATAGGCAACTGTTTTGTGTGGTGAAAAACTGCGTCCGATTGACGTAGCCCCACTTCCCCGCTTTTCACAGGTAGCAATTTTTTTTGCTGAATTATTTCATCATTAAAGTGGTTGTAAATCGCTAAAGAGGTCGTGTAATTACTGGTATCAATTCCAAGATAACAATTCATTCCCACACCTTATTCCGCGGTTTCAGAAGTTTCAGTCTTTTCATCAAGACTTTTCGCATAAGAACCCAAAACTCCATTAATAAAGGACGCATCTTCAGGTTTTGCAAACTCTTTCGCTAAAATAATAGCCTCATTTATAGCAACTTTAATAGGAACTCCCTCATCGTAAATTGCCTCATAAAGTGCAAGCCTTAAAATAGCAAGATTTACCTTTGGAATTCTATCAATTGTACGCTTGTTACTGAATTTAGTGATAATTTCATCAAATTCAGCAGCTTTTTCCACTACATTAGTGAAAGTTTTGATAACATCTTCATTAACAATAATATCATCAATATTTTGTGAAAGCTCAATAATTTCCTCGATACTGTCATCTCTAAACAGTTTTTCAAAAATTAAAATAAAAGCAGCTTCCCTACTCTTGTGTCTGTTTGCAACCATTTTAATACCATTTCCTTTCAAAAGCTTGAATTATATTTCAAACTGGATCATTTTATATAGCACGCAAAACCAAGCCCTGAGAAAAATCAAGACTTGGTTTAATTATTAATTTTCAGTTTCGTCAAAAATTACATCAGCAATTCTAACATTAACTTTAGCTACTGAAACAGACAACATTCCTTGTACAGAAGCCTTTACATTGTTTTGTATTTTTTCAGCAATTACTGGAATTTTATTGCCAAATTTCACTTTAACAGCTAAAGAAATTATCAAAACTCCCTCTAAAATATCGATATTTATTTCATCTTTATTTCGAGATAAAATTTTGTCTAAAAAGCTTCCATCACAAACTACGTCCTCAACGCCCTTAACTTCAAGTGCAGATAATTTCACAATAGTTTTTATAACGTCAACAGAAACTTTAATTTGTTCAGCTTTTTTAATTCCTACATTTTCCATCTTAAAATCATTCCTTTCAGCACGTTTTCTGTGAATTTACACGCGTCAAAAACGGCTTTATATGATATACATTATTATAATACCATATAATTTCAAAATACACAACTACTTTGAAGGAATAATTCTAATTTTTTCATTTTCAACGGAAATTTCTTTTAAAAGTATGTCTTTAATCTGTGCAGCTTGACTTGCTACTAAATCTTCCGACTTAACTACAATGCTTGCTGATTCGCCATCTAAGTAGACTATACAGTCCTCATATCCGGCAGCTTTAATGAGATTTTCAACAGTTGTTTCCGTTTCAATAAGTTCAGATAACGCAAGGGCATTTTCAGTAAGTACAGCTTTATTTTCATCAGTTAAATCACCGCCACTAAAAATTGCTTCTAAGGTTTCTATAGCCTCATCGCGGGAAGCAGTTTTGTCAATTCGTGCTTGTGCGAAAAAATCGTCCTCTCCAACCTGTGAATTAACATAAATCACGTCGCCATAATTAAGTCCATTTCCCTCATAAACGCTTGTAGGTTGCAATTCTTCAGGAGGGATTGATAAAGTATAATTTAAGTAGACCGCAATAGCAAGCATTAAAGTTAAGCAAGCTAAAATAATTTGTTTTTTTCCGATAATAAGAGTTGGTATTTTCATTGTGAATAACCAGTCCTTTCCTTTTTTTATTTATTAGTTTTCGCCTTTTACGACGTAAACTCTTGCTGAAGAAATATCAAGAACAGTTGAAACTGACTTATAAACTTTTTCAGCAATAGATGCATTATCACCTCCTTCACAGACTATGACTACACCATTAATTTTGGGTTTAATAATTTTCTTTATAAGCGCCTCCTTTTGATTTCCATTTTCAATTATCACATATTCATTTTTAAAACTAGATTCTTCCCTTCCCTCGCCCGAACTTTCGTTTGATGTAATTTCCTCGGCGTAAATGTATTCCGTTGTGCCTTCAATAGTGACCATTACATCAACAAGTCCTACCCCACTAATTTTAGATAAAACTTCCGTCAATTCATTTTCAATTGACAATCTATATTCATCAGTTTCAAGGCTTAAATTAATATCCTTTAAACTGTTATTTTCGGCGGGTTCAGTTCCCGAAAAGTCCACAAACAAGACAATTGCCATTCCAATTAAGCCTATTACAACGGCCATAGTTAAGAATTTATCTCTTGAGGAATTTTCTTTGGAAAATTTTTCTTTTAAGCTTACAATCAAATTATTTAAATTAAACATTTTTCCCTCCTGCGGGGCAACCCCGCTGTTATGCCCGCGTTTTTACGTTGTTAAATTAGAAAATTTCTGCCCGCGAGGTTATAGTTTTGTTTGTGATTTTGTAGGGGAGGGTTTCCACGCCCTCCCGTTACCAAATACTGTATTGGTGACATAAACTAAAGGTTTTACTCAATTTTTTCCTCTAAAAAAATTGTGGGGTGGAGGGGCAAAGCCCTCCTCGCTTCCGCAGAAGCGAAACTCTCCAACGAAAAGCAAGCAGTCAAAAATAGTAAATACACAAAATAAAAAATTAAAACGTCGCAAAAAATCACGAAATAAGCAAAGATTAACGAATAAACAAACGATAATAAAAGTAATAGTAGAGATATTTTTTTGCGACGGAAAAAGTAGTAAAAATAAAAACTATATTGTTTTTATTTTTACGGTCGGATTTATGATGTAATAAGTAATGAAGAAATCCTGTAGGAAGTGGTAATTGAGATATTTTTGCAACAAAAAGTAGCTAATAAGAAAACTGTAAGTTTTCGTGATTGACGAGCGGTTATAACGACTGAAAATCAAGGAGAATACGAAAATATTACATCCTCACAAGCTGTTTCATTAACCACAATTTCCTTGATTACATCAATGTTTTCCTCATCTTCACTGGATAGGATAAACTCTATTCTATTAATATCTATGCTGTTGTCCTCACTAATATTAACTATTGGAGAAATTTTCTTTGGAAAAATATTTTCTTGCTCAAGCTGAATTTTAAGGCTACTTTCTATATTAATGGCAAAGTTTTCTTCAAGGTTTTCATAGTATAGTGCATTTGCTTCAATATACTCATTTGACGACATCAAATCTTCTATATTAAAGTCAGAAAATTCACCTTCCATTACTGGATTTAATATTGAAAGTAAAAAAATCAGCGACAAGATAAGTCGAATTTGCTTTTTAAACCGCCCCTCTGGCGAAAGGCTGTCAAGAAGCGATATTGCAACACTTACTAGACATATTGACAATGCTATTTGTTGTATTGTTCCCATTTTCCCTCCTGCGGGGCTTCCCCGCTGTTATGCCGCTATATTCATTGTCATCATCATTACTATGGTTGTAGAAATTATTATTATTAACCCAAAACACACCATCAAACTAATTGAAATTGCCAAGACTGATGACACATTTTTCATAAATTCTGCTATCTTTTTTACACCTAATACATCTGCAATTATTGAAGAAAGATAAACTGCTAATTTCACTGCAAAAACATATAAAATTGGCGGAACAATTATCAAAAGTATTGTTATTATCCCAAAAGTTCCCACCCCTGAACGAAGCACACCAAGGCTTCCTTTTACAGTTGTATAAGCTTCTGAAATCGCTCCTCCAACTAATGGAATGAAGCTTGACGCCATAAATTTTCCTGTCCTAATTGAAAGACTGTCTGCCGACACACCCACAATACTTTGCAGAGTTATCATTCCAACAAAAATTGTCATAATCAAGCCAATTGCCCACTGCACAGCCCTTTTAATTCCATTAGAAAAACCGCTTAAATTAAAGGCTGGATTTATTATTTCAACAATTGAAATTGACATATAAATTGAAAGAAAAGGCAAAATCACCGAACTTGCAAACCTTGAAACAAAATTTGCAACTAACAAAATTATGGAATTGTAAATTCCAGCGGAAGTGATTGAACCGCCAGCGCCAATAACACTTGCAAAAATCGGAGTGAAACTCATTATGAAAAATGAGCTGTCCTCTAAAGTTCGTATGGTAAGGTCGATGCTCTGGGAAATGTAGCCATACATGACTGAAATGGAAAAAATAATCCCTATTATGTCAACTATTTTCGACAGCTTTTCGTTTGAGTTAATAGTGTTCATACTTTGAAAAATTGCAAGCAAAACTATTACTGAAATAGAAACTGCTATAATTTTCACTGGCACACTCAAAAGTTCTTTAACTTCGTCAAATATGTAAGAAAAAACCTCTGTTATAGAAAAATTTGCCATTGAACCAATATTTTCAAGAGAAAAATCCTTATCCAATAAAAAATCCTGTGCCTCCTCATTTACAATTGCATTTTCAAGTTGCTCGCCGTTTTTTTCAAGAAATTCCTGTTCTAACTCTCCTTGCTGAGCAAAAATATTTATTGGAAAAAGTCCTATAAATATTATCACAGCAAAAAAAATCACTAATTTTTTCACTTTATCGTCCAGCCCTTTCCTTTAAACTTCTTTTTTTTACAACAATAACAAATCCTGTACAATTGCAACAATATTATCAAAAAGCGGAAGTGCAATTAACAAAAGTGAGATTTTTCCAGCAAGTTCAAGTTCACTAGAAAGTGCATTTTCACCTGCATCTTTACAGTAATCACAACCAAGTTGAGTTAAATAACAAACTCCAATCGCCTTTAAAACTATGTTAAAATATTCATTTGACACATCTGCTAAATTAAGTATTTCTTGAATTTTTGATGTAATAGGCGAAATCATTGTAACTGCAAAAAAAAGCACCATTGAAAGGGTTATAATTGAAATAAAAAGGCTGTACTCCTTATTATTTTTCTCAAAAAGCTTGCAAATTAAAGTTACCGTTATGCAAAGCCCTAAAATTGAAATAATATCCATAAATTATAGCCCGAACACAGTTTGAATTGTGTCAAATAGTGCTCCAATTTCATCAACTATAAGCATTAAAACCACAATTAACCCTGCAATTGTAACCATAAATCCTTGTTCTTCTCGCTCCGCCCGTTTCAAAAGCGTGTTCAAAATTGCTACTATAATGCCTATTATTGCAATGCGAAAGATTAAATCAACGTCCATATTAATAATCATTCCTTTAACGACTAAATTCCCAGTTTAAAAATCTTATTTTTCAAACCTATGACCATGCCTTGCTAAATAAGCATAATTGCGATAAATGCACCTAAAATCACTCCTAAAGAACGATATAATTTCGACTTTTTTTCATAACTGTTTTTTGCAATTTTAAGTTGTCCGTAAAGGGAAACTTTAAAGGCAGAAAGTTCGTTTAACTGCCCCTCTATATCCGTTGTCCCTAAAATATTTCCTAAAGCTTTAAGCAAGTTCACATCATCTGAGTTAAAGTCTTTTTTGTTTTTATTTAATGAAGATTCCCACTTTTTGGAGAATATCCCTTCTTTTTTGCTATCGAAATTCTTCACAAAATCGATTTCTTTGCAAATACTATCCCTTTTCAAAAATTCCATAACCTCGAACAAATTTGTTGCCCTATAACGAATTTGAGTAGATATTGCATCAGTCATATAGCACACTTTTTCAAGGCTTGCAACTCGATTTTTTAGCCTATTGGAGTAATAAAAACCAAGGTATGAGCTTGAAAAAAGTATGAAAATAATTCCTAAAGTTTCAATCAGCAACTACTCCACCTCACTTTGCGAGTTAATAAATTTCCTTATATCAATAATTTTTCCTGTGTTAATTCCTCCATCTAATAAAACTCCGTACTCATATCCAAAAACAGAATTTCCTTTATAACCTAAAAGCCCTTTCATAAAAGGTTTTGCAAGGACTTCTTCAATGCTGTTCCCGTGAATTGTGGAGATAATTTTTACTCCGCAGTTCATCGCATTTTCAATAGCTTTGTAATCTTTATAGGAAATTTCATCGCAAATCAAAATATTTGGTGACATTACTTTAATAGCTATTTCCATAGCAATTTTTTTTGGATATAGTGAGAAAATATCACTGCTTGCACCTAAATCGTTTTGAGCAATTCCTTCTAAAGTGGCGGAAAGTTCGTTTCGCTCATCAATGACGGAAACTACATATTTTTCTGCAAGCTTTCTAGCTAAATCCCTTAAAATGGTGGTTTTTCCGCTCGAGGGCTTGCCTATAATTAGTAAACTATGTAAATTATCTTTAAAAATTTCATTGAATATTTCATAGGAGGAATTTATTATTTCCCTTGCAACACGAAAATTCAAAGCAGAAATATTTTTCACAGTTGTAATAAAATCCTCATTTGAACTATTTCGATTTGTAACAGCAGTTCCGCAAATTCCAACACGATTACCACCGTCGATTGTAATAAACCCCTCTTTAATTTCCCTTTCGAAACTATGGATTGAATAGTTGCAAATTTTACTAAAAATATATTCCATTTCTGTTCTATTTGTCTTATAGCAATTAGCTGTTTCTTTTGAAATAACGCCATTTTTCCCAAGATAATAAACTTCACCTTTTTTTACAACTGAAATTGGTTTTTCAATCCTCAACCGAATTTCATCAATTTTTTCTAGGTAAAATTCATCATTTATAAGAAAAAGTTCACTTATTTCTTTCGGAAAATAATTAATTATTCTATGTACATTTTTACTCAATGTAATTCCTCCTTTGATAATTTAGAAGTTGTCCTTTACAAAATCATATGATGTCATTTGGTAAAATATTCAAAGATAGTTGTATTATTTTTATTTAAGTGGTATAATATATAAAATAACACAAAAGAAAGGAATGATGATTTTTATGGAAAGAAAAGCATTTAAAAATGTTTTGATAATCGTTATTGCAGCAATTTTATTAATCTTTGCACTTTGGAATTTTGAAATTGTTCTATCATATGTAAATTCCATCGGCGATATGCTTTTACCTATTGTAATAGGTTGTGTAATTGCATTTATATTAAAATCACCATACGAATTTTTCCTCAAAATTTTCAAAAAGTTTTTTAAGAAAAGTAAAAAAGGACTCGCCTCTAAAGTAGTAAGCTTAGTCCTTGTATACATTTTACTTATTTTGATTTTAATTTTAATTCCGTTGATTTTAGTCCCCGAATTCACCCAAAGTTTGGCACTTTTTGAAGAAAATCTAAATGGTTATATTGCAAACACTGAAGCATTTATCAATAATATAATAAATCAAATCGACCTAGAATTTTTTGCTGACATAGATATTCAAGGTATGATTAATGACGTAATTGGCGTTATTTCAGGTGCAATTCCAAGTATTATAGACGGAACTTTAGGCTTTACTACATCACTAATTTCCATTGTAACCGATATAGTTTTCGGTTTAGTAATTTCAATTTACCTCCTAGCGGACAAAGACAAACTTTACTGCCAATATAAAAAAGTCATTTGTGCAGTTTTTAAACAAAAACGATCGGACAAAATTATTTCCCTCACAGAAGAAAGTAATATTGTTTTCACAAAATTTGTTAAAGGGCAACTTACCGAAGCTGTAATTTTAGGCGTTTTATGTTTTATTGGAATGACAATTTTCTCCTTTGATTATGCATTTTTAATTTCCACTATAATCGGAATTACCTGTTTAATTCCATTTTTTGGAGCATTTATTGGTACAATTCCAGCAGTTATTATCCTATTTTTAGTCGAACCAATTCAATCATTTTGGTTCTTAGTTTTCATTTTAATCCTACAACAATTAGAAGGAAATTTGATTTATCCAAGAGTAGTTGGAACAAACGTTGGTTTACCGCCACTTTGGGTAATTATTTCATTAATAATTTGGGGAGATTTATTCGGCGTTGTTGGTATGTTAGTTGGTGTTCCACTTACTTCAATTATTTACGAACAATCGAGAAGAAAAGTTAACTCAATTCTTGAAAGCAGAAAAGCTAAGAAAAAAGCTGCTGAACCGCCAATTGAAAAGGTTGAATAAACAATAAAAAAGTATGTAACGAAACTGTATTTCAGTTTTATTACATACTTTTTTATTATTCAACAACGTCACATTGCTACTGTAGTCGGACAAGGGCAAGCCTTGTCTATACAAAATTTGACCTCGTGGTATCAAATTTCCCTATTCCTCAATTGAAAAACGCGGGCATGAATGCAACGTCCCGTTTCCCTAAATTACAAACGGGACGTCGAGGACACCGTCCCCTACAATTTTACTCTTGAAAAATCGCGTGAACTTTGCTGTACATTTATTAATGCTTAGCGTGTCTGCCAGCGGGGGCTTCCTCGCCTAGACGTTCCATTTTTTCATAATTTGTATCATTCGCTCTACTGAGTAATCTAAAAACTCTTTGTAACCTTCACAAAAATGGTTCGTGTCGCGTTGTCCTGACTTAAAAGGCTCACAATTTCGCCTGCAACCATTCCTACATAGGGACAACCACTTGCAATTTGTGCAATCTTTAGGCAAGTGTTGTGACTTTTTAATAAAGGCTAATCTGTCACGTTCTTTCTCAATTTCATCGATTGACTGAGCGTTCAAATTGCCAAGCTTCCACCTATCAAGAACATAAAAATCGCAAGGATAAACACTTCCGTCCGCTTCGATAACCCACTGCTTGGAGCAAACTCCACTCATTGCACAACTCTCAGGGCGAACACCCTTAATAAGCATTATTACATTCTCAAAATAACGGTTATAAACATAAGTACCAGCCATCATATCCTCATACCAACAGTCAAAAAGCTCGCACAAAAATTTCCCATAAGCACGAGGACGTAGAGAAAATTCCGTCTTTCCTCTCTTTTCGCCAAGTGGGTCAAGGCACTCAATAAACTGATGATATAAAAAATTATTTTCCTTGTAAAAGTTGTAAATTTCCTTAGCTTTTTTTGAAACTTTGGCATTGACAACTGTCAAAATATTGAACTGAGTTTGATGTTTTTTCAAGGTTTGGGCAGCTGCCATAACTCGGTCGAAAGTTCCCTCTCCCTTGCTATCGATACGAAACTCATTGTGAATTTCTTTTGTTCCATCAAGAGATAAACCTACTAAAAAGTTATGCTTTGTGAAAAAGCTTGCCCACTCATCATTTATGACAACTCCATTGGTTTGGATTGCATAATTCACAGGAAGTTTGTTCACATTGTATTTGTCCACAAACTCCACAACTTTTTTATAATAATCAAGCCCAATCAAAGTTGGCTCTCCCCCTTGAAAAGCGATTGTACAATTGTACTCAGCGTAATCAAAGGTCTTTTTTATCATATTTTCCAAAGTTTCAATTGACATCATTCCGTAACTTTGAACAGTTCTATTCTCCATTTCATCGGCGTAAAAACAGTATTTACAACGAAGATTACAGCTACCCGAAGCTGGTTTAATTAACAAACTGATTGAAGGCATTTTACTTTCTACTTCCTTTAATTAAAATTTAAAACCAAATAGTTGAAACAATATTATACAATGAAATCAACATAATCGCAATCATTAAATATGTAAAGATTTTTGAAGTTGCATCATCATCAATATATTTGTCCAAAAATCTTCCAATAAATCCACCGGCAATACCACCTGTCACCATTAACACCATCATTAATATATCAAATTGGGGAATTCCTGTAATAGCAGTAGTTACAAAGCTTGTACCTTGGGACATTAAGATAATGAAAATTGAGCAATACGCCGCAACTTTTGGACGCATCGAAAAGAAATAATACAAGGCAACCAAGTTAATTGGTCCGCCACCGATACCCAAAAATGCCGAGGAAATTCCAAGTGCAAGACCGATAGCAGCCGAACCAACAGGATTGCTAATATGTTTTGTATAAATGCTCTTTTGATTTTTCAAATACACAAAAATTACTAAAATCAGCACCACTAAAATTGCGTTTTGAATAACTTTTATCATAGATTCATCTTCAAAAGCAAGCCTTACATAATCAAAGGCAAAACTTCCTAAAACGCCACCTAAAGCACCGCCACCTGCTATTAAAAACAAGGTTTTTTTGTTAATGTTAATTTCTGTTCCACGTCCTCTTAAATAGGACACCAAAGCCATTGCTAATACTGTGCAACCTGATAAAAAATTCAAAGTTGCTGGTGGAATTGACGGAGCTACTGCGTCCATAATTGGCTTAATCATTACTCCACCGCCAAGTCCAGTTATTCCACCCAAAGTAGTGGCAATTATACAAACAAAAAATGCTATTATCGCTGTAATCATTTTTCCCCCTAAAATATTATTTTTATTTATTCAGATATTTGTTTTTGTGCTAGTGAGTAATTATAATAACGGGCGGAAATGGATTCCGCCCCTATAATAAATTTTTGACCTCGTGGTAAAACCGACCCCTAATTCTGAAAATTTGTGGTTTTCTGCTGGGTTTAACTTTTTATTTTTATTCGCTTTATTTCTTTCGACTGCTGGTTTTTACTTCGAGGGTTTCGCTTGACAACTTTAGTTGTTTTGCGACAAGCGACCAAGGCTCTGCCTTTGGAATCCGTAAACTTTTAACAACTTTAGTTGTTTGGAATAGTTTAATCAAAACCTTTAGCTTGTGTAGCCGATATTTTTGCTATCTTTAGTACACGCACTCTGTAGGATTTTACGTCTTTTTCACAACAGCTTTAAGGTGAAAAAGTTTCGCCCGCTTGGCGAAAAGCTAAAATCCGAAGAATAAAAAATCTTTGATTTTTTATTCTTTGACCTCGCAGAAACAAAATTACCCTCTTTTACTTTGTACAGTGCGGGCAAGGATGCAACGTCACGTTGCCGCTTGTTAGGCTTTTACGTCATTTGTTTCTTTTTTTCTAATAGGATTTACCATTGGCAATCCAGTATCATAATCAAGTTGACGTGATTCATATTCCTCATTCTCACGTTGCCTTGTGTAACCGTCATTTGCCCATGAAGTAGATTTTTCCGTTCTCCAAGGTCTAACTGCCCACTGATAACCTCTATAAACATCGCGAGTTTTATTCATATTTTCTAAAATTTTATCATGTAAATCATTTCTTATCTCAGCATAATTTTCATCATTAATTAAATTTACCATTTCAAAAGGATCTTTTTCCAAGTCATATAATTCGTCAGTGTCGAGCAAATGCAACACCAATTTATACTTTTCAGAAACAACTCCTCTCATCATTTGCAAACCACCAAATCCGTCGTGGTCAACTTCATATCGAGTAAACTCAGAAAATACAACCTCATTTGTCACAACGTTTGAATCTTTAATTTGTGGCAACATACTTTTACCCTCAAGCAAAACTGGAACAGGAATGTCCATATACTCAAGAATTGTAGGTACAATATCAATATGTGAAGCTGGCTTAGTTACAACCTTGCCCTTGTCACCGCCTCTTACAATAAATGGTACATTTGCAACTTCTTTATACATAGTTGCGTTTTTACCTTGCAACTTGTGACTTCCAAGAAAATCACCATGGTCAGAAGTGAAGATTACCAAAGCATCAGGCATATATTTGTTGATTTTTTCCATTATTCTTCCAACAAAAGTATCCACCATTGTGTTACAACCTAAAAATAAAGAAAGCATTTTTGATGGCTTGTTTAGCTCATCTGCTGTTTTATTTATATCCTCACCTGCCCATAATTTTTGCATATGAGGTTTATTTTCAAGAGTATCTTCATAATTTAAGTGATTTTCAAACTTAAATCCTTCATACATTGTATTATAAGGAGCTGGGCACAAGCAAGGTCCGTGAGGCTCATCGAAAGAAACTGTCAAGAAAAAGTCCTCATCTTTGTGAGTTTCAATAAAATCCAAAGCCCTTTCAGTACATCTATAAGCATATGTAAATTCTTCCGTCATATCAGGGTCAAAAGATGTGTCCGGGTTACGAGAGCGAACTTTATCCTCATCAGAAAGCTCGTCCAAATAAGTTTTCATATCGTACCAATATTTTTCGTCATATCCTTCGGGACACTTTCCAAAACCAAAATAATCTCCACCATCTAAGTGCCATTTTCCGATATAACCACAGTGAATTCCGTTGTCAGTCAAACGTTGTCCGATAGTTTTCACGTTATCCCCAAGAGGGAGTGAGTTTGCTACCATACCGTTTGAATGTGGGAAAGTTCCTGTAAAAATAGCGGAACGAGCAGGTCCACAAACAGGCTGACAAGTATAAGCATTCTCAAATCTAATGCCCTCGCTAGCCAATTTATCAAGGTTCGGAGTTATCATTTTTTCATTCCCATAACAGCCAAGCATATCTTTTCTAGTAGTATCCGTCATAATAAAAATTACATTTTTTTTCATTTTTTGACCATTCCTTTCTGCGCGTTTTGAAAAATCTCATTTTTCAAACTTTATTCTCCATTGATTAAAAATAACTACGTATTGATAAAATTTGTACAATAAATCAAAGACCTTTTATCAATAAACTAACTTTTTAATTATATCATATTTTTAAAACTTTGTCATCTTAATATAGAAAAATTGTGCATAAATTTATATTGTTAATTATATTAATTTTGCACATAAAAAAAGAGGTGGCGACGAAACTTTAGTAGCTATTTCAAGCACTGTTCCGCCTCACCATCTTTTTATATAAAACGCAAAACTATTATTTCAATCTAAAAGCTCCCTTAAAGGCACAGAATTTTTCCCGTACCACTTTTAGATTAAGGCAAAAATTTATACATAGTACGATTTTTGCCTTTTAAATAAAAACTTTCCGCTTATGAGTATTATATGCAGTTTTTTCATTTTAGCAACATTTTTCAAAGAAAATTTTTATTATGTCAAAAAAATGTTAAAAATAGTGTTCCAATCATAACAACCAATGAACTTTTATGCAGAAAATCAGTGATTTTTTTCATATGTAGTGAGATTTCCCTTGTCATTTTCATTGCTTTCGTAAATATTCGAAAGTAAAAATTCAATTTCCTCAAGTCCTTTTTTCTGCAATCGAAAAATACTTCGCTTATCATTATTCAAACTTTCTGCTATTTTTTCCCAAGTCCAAAGATTTATGTACCGCATTTCAAAAATATACTTCATCTTCTCCTCGTCCATAGAACCGATTAAATCTCGTGTTTCCTTTTGGATATCGATTAAATCATCAACATCATCTTGCAATTCTACCTCAAGGTCAACTATTTTTGCGATAAGATTTCCAATTTTATCATGAGTTTTGCTTTTATTACGCTCTCCAGAATAAGACATTGTTGTGCTGTGTGCGATTTCTTTTAACCTTGTAATTTGCTCAAGTTTCCCGTTTATTTTTCCGTCAATAAGTTTATACCTTGACAAATATTCCTTTGCATTCATTTTAACGTCCTCCTTTTTGTAAACTTAAAGTAGATATTTAACTATTTTTATTCAAGTTTACATTTTATTTTTCTCTACTTTTAGTAGATGTTTTTCCGAAAAAAATAACATCATAAGGTACAAGAAAATAATTAGACATTATCTTAGCTTGTTCAATTGTAACTAGTGATGGATTTTTTTCAATATAAGAATAACAAGAAAGTGGAATTTCCAATATCTTAGCCATTTCCCATTGAGTATAACCCGATAACAACCGCGCAGATTTCAACGTAATCATTCACACACCACCATTTATTCAACCACAAAACAAATCCGACTGCTATTAAATTTAAGTTATTCTAACAGGAAATAGTAAGAATTTTTAAACTTTTATAAATAGTATATACTTTATGTCATTTATTATAATCTACTTTAAGTAGAATGTCAAGAGTTATTTTTCAAAAAATGTGTAGAAATTTCCAATTTATATATTGACAAAATTCTACTTTTAGTTTACAATAAAAATATAACTCGACAAAAGAATTTATACACCGTTAACAAAGTTTACAAATCCTTTGATATTTTAACGATTTGTTCACACCGTTTTTTTGAGAAAGGACAATTTTTATGTCAATAGGTTCAAATATAAAAAAACTAAGAGAAGAAAAAGGCATAAGCCAAATTGAGCTTGCAAAAATCGCAAATGTTTCCGACAAAGCAGTTTCCACTTGGGAAAATGACATAAAAACTCCTCGAATGGGAGCTATACAAAAAATTGCAGACTATTTTGGAATTCCAAAGTCTGCTATTATCGAAGAAGAAGCTGGGCAAAATATTATCAACAATTTGCGTTCAGTGGACTTTAAAAAAGTGCCTATACTTGGCTCAATCGCTTGTGGAGAACCAATATTAGCACAGGAAAATATTGCAGATTATGCAGATTGTGAAAATTCATTGAATGTAGATTTTGCCCTTGTTTGCAAAGGCGACAGTATGATAAACGCGCGTATTAACGATGGAGATATTGTCTTTATAAGAATTCAACCAGTAGTGGAAAATGGCGAAATTGCCGCAGTTTGCATTGATGGAATGGACACAACTGCCACTTTAAAGCGAGTTTACAAAGATAATGATTCAGTAACCTTAGTTGCAGAAAATCCGAAATTCCCACCACTTGTTTTTTCAAAAGACGAAGCTAATAAAGTGAGAATTATTGGAAAGGCAATTGCTTTTCAAAGTATGATAATTTAGTTTAATTTAATGTAAAAAATTAAATGAGAAGGTAGAAAAACTACCTTCTCATTTTTATTTGGGTTAAAATTATGTCTTTTTAACAAATCGATTTTTACATTTTGGACAAGTTATTTCAATTCTTCCACGCCCACGAGGAACACGAACAATTTGTTTGCACTTTGAACACTCATAATGTTTATGGGAATTAGTTCCTTTTGCAACATTAACTTTTCGTTTAACTTTATTTTCTATTGGAGTGAAAATTTTTAAGAATTTCTGATTTTCATTCATTCTTGCAGTTATATTTTTTGATAACATTCTAAAAATGCACACCATTAAAATAACGTATGAAATTATCAAAATAATAAGAGATGAAAAAATATTCCCCACAAATGAGATTATAAATGATATAATTATCAGTGCGAGATTTAATTTATCAGCACCATATCTCCCAAACATAAATTTTCTAAGCCAGTTCATTTATCAAGCCGTCCGTTAATTTTTTTATTATTAATTATATCACCTATATTTATATAACTCAATACATTTCATCAATCTTTTTAATTTTTTCATCTTTTACACACATTAAATACTACTATTATTTTAACAGAATTTTAATAATTTGTAAATAAATGAAAAAAAATAAGCAAATTGCAAAAATAAATTTCAAAATATCTCCAAATATAACTTTTATGTAACTTTTATGTTGTATAATGAGTTTAAAGTAAAGAAATTAAAGAAAAAAAATTTGTAAGGAGATTTTATTATGACAAAGAAAAAACACAAATTTATTAAAAAAATGTTATCTTGTGTAACTATTGGTACAGTTTTACTTGCAACAACTGTCACAAATGTATTCGCAACGAATGGAGGAAACAATTCCCCAGCACAAGAAATCATCACTACTATGGCTTCAAGTACATTGTCAACAACCACTGATAACGGTACAAGTTGGAATGCATATAATAATGAAGAACTAATGTCCGGTGATGCAGTTAAATTTGATTTAGGATTTACTGTTCCTGCTGACGGTTCAGTTAATGCAAATGATTATTTCTCATATTCATTGCCAACAGATTTTGTAGCTTACACTGACACTGTTGATACTACTTTAACTGGAATTGGTACTTATAGCATTTCAGCAAATACACTTAAAGTTGTATTTAATGACGAATTTGTAGCAGCTCCTGTTAGCAACGTAACTGTTCCTGTACTTGGAACTCTTAATTACACTGACGAACAAGCGACTGCAAACGCAGCTCCTACTATTAATGGTGTAAATGTTACACTTGGAAAAACTGCGGTTGCACCACAAACTTTTGTTTACGGCACAGATTTAACAAATAACACAACTATTACTCCTGTTTTCCAATACAAAAACAATGGAGTTTGGACTGATTATACTTCTAATGTTATTTTAAAAGTAGACGATGAAATTCGTTTTGATATTGACTGGTCATTTTTAGATACTCAAACAGTTGCTGGTTGGGATTATTTTAGAATTGGCTTACCTAGCGAATTTATCAAGTATAACTACATTTTAGACTTACCTGAAAATCCTGACATCGAAAACCCTGAACCAACAAAATATCAAGAGTTATTTGGTTTAGTGCTTAATGTAGCTACAAATGTTGAAGATAGTGTCATTTTAGGATTTTGGACAATAGTTGAAGATACTAATGGTACATACATTGAATTTGTTGCTCACAGTAATTTAGAAAATTTATCTGGTAGAGGCGGCAATTTTGAACTAACTGGAAAGTTATCTTTTGATGAAAATTCAAAACCAGGCTCACAAGAAAATACTTTTGAAGTCGGCGGAGTTTCAATAGAAGTAAACATCAACCCAGACCCAAACCCAACACCTCCAGGACCAAATCCAGGATTAGAACATTTCTACCCAAAACCTGTAATTAGCAAATATGGAAATAATAATTTGTTCTATTCACATTCAAGTGGAGATTATTTATTAAACTGGGAAATTTCTTTTGGAACACAAGTTTATTACGAAGCATCGACAATTAGAAATGATTATAATGATGTAACTGTATACGAAAATGTTATAGTAAGAGATAAATTAGAAGGCGACCATTATTTTGATGTGAATGGCTTCTTTATCCACACAACTTTAAACCGAGTATATGATAATACGGGCGTTATCAGCAATGTAGCTGCAAAAGAAATTAACTTAAAAGGTGATGGTGAAGGTCAAATCCCTGTAGTAATTCAAGGCGAAACAGAAGATTATGCAGATTTCGAACAAAGAATTATAACAAGCACAACTCCTGTTTTCGGAGTTACTTATGACAGCAAAGAATTCATTTTTAATGTAGGAACTATCGGTGATAATGGCATTCAGTTCGGTTCAGGTATAGACACTAACGAGAAATTTGCAAAATACTTAGCAACATTAGGCAACTATCAAGCATTAGACGGCGATGGTCTATATAATGACTGGGTGTTAACGTTTGAAGAAGACGAAATTGAGCTTATAGTTCAATCTTTAGGCGAAGGAACTTTCGCTAATTTACAACCACTTTCTTATTCTGTTGCTTATCACACAATAGGAAAAGCAAATCAAGTTTACAATAACACAGCTACTTTTACTTCAACAACATTAACTGAACCTGAAGAAGGCGTAGCGGTTATCAACTTTACTTCAAGCAATGCAAGCGTAAGAGCAAGAGTAAAAGGTTTAATTGACATTACTAAAGTTGCTGTATCAAATGAAAGTCCACTTGCAAACACTGAATTTAAACTACAAGTTTTAAATGATGGTGTTTGGGAAGATTACCTTGATATTAATGACGCATTAGTAAATGGAGTTACTGACGAAAATGGTAAACTATCATTCTTTGGACTTGAAAATGGAACTTATAGATTAGTTGAAACTGTTGCTACAAGCGGTTATAATTTAAATTCATTATTAGTTTATCAAGAGGAAGTTGAATTTGTCGATGGTGAAAAAATAGTAATTTCTACTTCTTCAGAAGCAATTTCGGAATTTACTATTGATGAGATAAAATACTATTCATTTAAAGCTACAAATAGCTTAACGCCTATTATTCCACCACCTGCAACTGAAACTACTACTGAAACAACCACAACTATTGTAGAAACTACAACTCCTGATGAAGAAGAAACAATTCCTGATGAATCAGTTCCATTGTTACCACCTCCTGATGAAGATGTAGCTGGTGAGGAAGAAGAAATTATTGATGAAGAAATTCCTCTTGCTGTACCTATTACAAGCAATAATTGGAGTTCAACAGGATTATTATTCATTGGTGCAATTACAGCTGTTCTAGCATTATTACTTGTTAGATTTTCACGCAATAAAAGAGAAGACTAAATATTAAAATTCTATTTTAGATAGAATAAAAGGGTGTGACGAAACATTTTAAGTTTCGTCACACCCGATTTTTATGTTAAAATATTATCTTCGGCAACTTCATTTGCTACATCGGAAATTATACTTGATAATTCTTCATTACTCATTTTTGATGTAGTAGTTAAAGTTATGTAAATCGACTCTTGTTCAATAAAATCTATCTTACAAGTTGCAACTCCACCACCATTATTTTCTATTGAGTAAACTTCAATTGACATTGAATAGTTAATTCCGTCAACTTCTATTCCAATGATTTCTTCTTCATAATCCTTGTAAACACCGTGCAAATCTTCTTCGCTTACAATTTTTGAAGCTCTCAAAGTGAAATTATTATCCTCTAAAGCAAAGTCAATATGAGCAATATTTCCGCTTAAAATCCAATATTTCACTTCGTTAGAATTTTCGGGTGCATCTATAATAAAGCCTAATTCACGAAAATCTTCGGAAGAATTTACTGAAGTTAAAGGATTTACAACTTGAATATTTTCACTTTCAACAGTAAAGTTCGCGTAGTGCATTTCTTCAGTGAAATTTCCTGGTTCGATAAAATCCATAATTGACTTCCCTATTCGGTATTCTCCGTCAGCTAAATTTCCATATAAGAATTTCCAATCAACTTCCCATTCTACGCTATCATTAAAGGAAATCCCCCAACTTTCCATTGTCCAAGCCAGTTCACCTTCACCAGGTGGCAACTCACATTCTGTCCAAACTCCATCAATATTTTGTTCAATAATAAAATAACTTCCAGTTTGCAACTCACCTTGTGGAGTTCCGCCCATTTGTGTGCAAACTAAGGTTAATCCAGTAGAGGTGACATCTTTTGCCGATAAAGTTACCCCCCAATCGACCTTTGAATTTGGTTCAATAACTTCAGTTGTGCTTTCTTCAGTAGCGATTGTTTCTTCGACAGGTTTTGTAGTTTCAATATTTCCAGTATTGTTTGAATTAGCACTACAAGCTGTAAAAACTAGCAAAATAATAGCGGTTGAAAAAGCAAAAATTGGTTTAATTAAATTTTTCATAAGCAATATCCTTTCTTTGTTAAATAAATAATTAACTTCTCAATTATATAGACAGGAAAAATTTATAAATATTTTCATTTTTTGATGAAATTTTTGTGAAATGGTTGAAATTTATATTTTTAAATGATATAATCATATCTAGAGTAATGTTTTTAAAGGCTAATATATAAAAAAATAAACTAGAAGGAATGGTTGTAAAATGAGATTTTTTATTGACACAGCAAATGTTGAAGACATCAAAAAAGCGAATGACCTTGGAGTAATCTGTGGCGTAACTACAAACCCATCTCTAATCGCCAAGGAGGGACGAGTTTTTGAAGAAGTAATCGCGGAAATCGCTTCAATAGTTGACGGCCCAATAAGTGGCGAAGTTAAAGCTACAACAACGGACGCTCAAACCATGGTTGAAGAAGGACGTGCTATTGCAAAAATTCACCCAAATATGGTAGTTAAAATCCCTATGACAATTGAAGGTTTAAAGGCTTGCAAACAGCTAACTGCTGAGGGAATTAAGACAAATGTAACTTTGATTTTTAGTTCAAATCAAGCTTTATTAGCTGCAAGAGCTGGAGCTACTTATGTTTCTCCTTTTATCGGAAGACTTGACGATATTAGTGAAAAAGGCATTAATTTAGTGGCAGAAATCGCTGAAATGTTCCGTGTTGCTGGAATTCAAAGTGAAATTATCGCAGCAAGTGTTAGAAATCCTGTCCACGTTACTGACTGCGCATTAGCAGGTGCTGACATTGCAACCGTTCCATATTCAGTAATTGAGCAAATGACAAAACACCCGCTAACTGACATTGGAATTGAAAAATTCATAAAAGATTATGAAGCTTCTGGTTTAGCTTAATAATTTAAATAAAAAAGGTTGTTACAAAATGTATTTTTACACTTTGCAACAACCTTTTATTATTTTTCCGAAGAATTTTCTTTTGAATTTACCTGTGAATTATCCGTTGCTTCTTTCTTAATTGAAGTAATAAATGGCAATCTATACTCCACCTCGCCATGATCCTCGTCCAATTTTTTGATAAAGAAATATTTTCTTGCAATAAACAAAATAGAAATTGCAACAACATAAAGCAAAGTGTCAATAGGCGATAGATGCTGAACAATAATTTGTCTTACAATCGCCATAATAATTACTTCGAGAGTTGCATCTAAAGTATGGGAAAAAATAAGCTTTACAAATTCAATCCCAATGATAATTTCAGTAATTCTTTGTAAAAAAATCATTAATCCACCGTCTTCAAAAATTGAATTCGTGGAAGTGTCTGTCACAACTCCGACTATTGCAAAAATAATTACCACAGAAATTAGCAAACCGATAAATATTTCTATAATTGCAGGAATTTTGAAGATGATTTTTTTAAGTTTAGTTTTATACAGAAGTGTCACTATCCTTTCATTTGTCTTGATTACAACTAATTATATCATTTTAGTATGATTTTGTCAAACGCAACGTGACGTTTGTGGATAAGGCAAATCTTATCTCTACAAAATTACAATAAGCGGACAGACCACAACCAAATCTTAGCGTGTCCGCTCGCGGGAGGCAGCCCCGCCAACGTCACGCTACTCGAAAAAATCACAAACAAAACTATAACCTCGCAGAAACGAAAGTATGTCATTTTGCTTTTTTTAGTGCGGGCAAGGATGCAACGTCACGTTACTCAAGAAAATCACAAACAAAACTATAACCTCGCAGAAACGAAAGTATGTCATTTTGCTTT
>CAYJLB010000026.1:27545-27641 GCA_964370845.1 uncultured Oscillospiraceae bacterium | reverse complement strand
GCATCCTTGCCCGCACTACACAAAGTGAATGAGGGCAAATAGTTTCTGCGAGGTCAAAGCAAGTTATCAGACTAACAAAAAAGTGACGTTGCATCC
>CAYJLB010000026.1:0-27445 GCA_964370845.1 uncultured Oscillospiraceae bacterium | reverse complement strand
TTGCCCGCACTACACAAAGTGAATGAGGGCAAATAGTTTCTGCGAGGTCGAATTTTGTTGGTCAACCCGTGGTCGTCCATTAATTACAATTTTGTATGCATTCCGCAAAAACAAACAAAATAAAAGTTATTTTGAAAGTTCATAAGCACGTTTAGTACACGATTTACAAGCCTTATCTATCGTTTCAAGAAGCTTTCCATTGTTTAATTCCTCAAGACCTTTTAAAGTTGTTCCCCCTGGGGAAGAAACCATTGTGATGAGGTCGTCAATTGAATAACCTGAACTCGTAATCATTTTTGCTGAACCAATTAAAGTTTTTGCAAACAAAGATTTAGCTAGTTCTTCGTCAATGTTCTCCTCTTTCGCATATTCTATAAAGCCTTTTGCAAATAGATATATGAAAGCAGGGGAACTTCCGTTTATTGGGATAATTTCTTTCATTTTATCCTCGTTTATAACAGCAATTTCTCCACAAGCGGAAAAAATATCGCAAGCAACTTTAAATTCTGCCTCGCTAGTTGGAGTGGCAAGTGAAAGTGCGGTTGCCCCTTCACCTAACAAAAGTGGAGTATTTGGCATAACTAAAACAACTTTCGCCTCAGCTATAGTTTGTGATTTAATGTAAGCAGAAGAAATTCCCGCCGCTATAGAAATTAAAACAGTTTCAGTTGTAACAAATTCTTTTATCTCAGCTAAAACTTCTTCAAACATTTGAGGTTTTACCGCTAAAAAAACGTATTTACATTTTTGGCAAACTTCCATTGCATCAGAAAGAGGAGTTACTCCAATTTTTTCAAGTTCTGCCAATTTATTTTTATCCAAATCACAAGCAAATATTTTTGATTTAGAAGAAATTTCGCTATTTAAAATGCCTTTTATAATAGCACCGCCCATATTCCCAGTGCCAATGAAACCAATATTATTCATATATGACCAACCTTTCAAAATAAAGTTTAAGCCTTTTTCATTCTAAGTTTCGCCATTTGCACAGTTTTTAATATTATAAACAACAAGAATATTTCAAGGGGTAACATTGCAATATTCTTAAGTAATCGTGGAGAAATCCAAATTAAAAATCCGTAAACTTGTTCAGAAGAAAAAATATCAAAACTCTTTACAACAAAACTTGTGTAAATTATAATAGAATTCAATATAAAATTACATATTAAATTTACTGTAGCCTTTGCTAAGATACAATTTCCTACTTTAATTTGCTTTTTATAAAGGACTACACCGTAGATTATTCCCGCTAAAACTACAACTAAACCTAAAAGGGGTGAATATAACCTTGCCGCTCCTCCGCCCCAAAGGTAACCAACGAAATCAACTGCAATATTAGCAAGTCCACAAACCACAGGTCCGTACAAATAACCAATTACCGCCACCGCTAAAAAGGAAAAAGAAATCCATATATCGGGCGTAATTTTTATAGTAAACATCTCAAGCACTATGGAAAGTGCAACAAGCATTCCCGTTGTAACAAGCACTCTTATGTCTTTTAGCTCACTAGCTGAACTCTTGAATAAAAAAATAAAGTTTTTCATATTTGACCAATCCTCTCACAGTATCTATACTGCTTCACAAAAACAGTATAGCAAAATTATCCCACAAAAATCTGTGAGATTAAAAAATGATATGCTGTTTTGCATAATGAGAGCCAAAATGAAAAACTAAAATTTCTCTATATTTCTATCAAAAATGCAATCACAGCGGGATGCGGGAAATGTACCGCAAGAATTCTTTTCGTTCAAATGACAACTCCCCGTTCATTTGACACTTAACGCACATTTCCCTACTCTGTAATTTAAAATTTAAATTATTAATTAAAATGAAGTGTCGTCTGCAATCTTATAAAGCTGAGAATCAAAAGGCTTTTTCATTGAAAGAGCTTCATGAATATCATAGTCAACAATTTCATTATTTTTCATAGCAACAACCCTGTTACCAATACCTTGTTCTAGCAAACTTACTGCGTGATAACCCATTTGTGTCGCAATAACTCTATCACGAACAGTAGGTGAACCACCACGTTGAACATGCCCTAAAATAGTAGCTCTTGTTTCAACTCCAGTTTTTTCCTCTATGTATTTTGCCATTTCAACTGAACCGCCAACACCTTCAGAAACAATAACTATGAAATGTTCTTTCCCAGTGGCTTTAGTTTTGTTGATTTTTTCTACTACTTTTTCAATTTCAACTTTTTCTTCAACAGTGATAATTGCAGAAGCTCCACAAGCAATCCCTGTATGTACAGCGATAAAACCTGCATTTCTTCCCATAACTTCAACAACTGAACATCTAAAATGAGATTGTGCAGTGTCACGAAGTTTATCCACCATTTTAGCAGCTGTATTCATAGCTGTGTCATATCCAATAGTGTACTCACTACAAGCAATATCGTTGTCAATAGTTCCAGGAATACCAACGCAAGGAATTCCTGCAGCAGAAAGGTCCGCAGCCCCTCTAAATGAACCGTCACCACCAATTACAACAATACCGTCTAAACCATTTTCTTTTGCAACAGCAGCACCCTTTAAAACACCAGCTTGCTCTCTAAATTCAGCACTTCTAGCAGTATAAAGAATTGTTCCACCTTTTTGAATAATATCGGAAACAGTTCTTTCAGAAAAATCGACCATATCGCCTTTTAAAAGACCGTCATACCCTCTTTTTATACCTTTTACCTTCATACCTTGCTTAATAGCAGCTCTTGTTACCGCTCTAATAGCAGCATTCATTCCTGGTGCATCTCCACCACTTGTTAAAATACCAATAGTTTTGCTCATAAAAGTTCTCCCTCTCAAGTTTATCCATAGGACATCTAGTGCCAAAAACGACTATACACATCAATTACTTTGTGCTTTATTCACATAAAACACGTCCAAATATAGTGTAACATATCCAGTATCTTATGTCAATTATTATAAGAAAAAAAGATAAGAAATATGCTTTTCAACAATTTTCTTATCTTTTTATGCTATTCATTACTGTAAATTGCCATATCTTGAGCTAAATAAACTATCAAAGTTTTATTTCCAGTAACATCAAATTCTTTCCCAGGATCAATACTAACATTCAAAATAGTATCAGTAGCAGTCCCATATAACTGAGAATATTCGACATCATATTTAATATTCATAGAATCAAGCAAATCCAAATACTCTTTTTTTGTCAGCCCCTCAAAAGATGGAACTTCCACATTGCTCGACCCTCTGCTTACAACAAGATTAATAGTTGAACCAATAACAATTCTAGAACCTTCCGCAATTCCTTGGTCAATTACAACACCTTGCTCGTATTCGTCACTATATTCCATAGAAGTAGTAATTTCCAATATTTCATTAACTTCTCTTAGATTTTGCAAAGACTCATAACTATATCCTACAAAACTTGGAAGAATAAATTCATCATCAGTTACTTCGATATTAAGATTTTCAGCATTAAGTGCAGCAACAGGAAATTCGTTTGAATAAACTTCACTCTGCACTTCGCTTCCGCTTCCCAAAGTTTCGCTATCCATTTTCATTTCAGTAGTAGTGCTTTCTCCTGCCAAAGTTTGGCTTTGTGCACTTAAATCATTAGCATTTGCAAGCGAAGTGAAAATCAGCACCGACAAAGTAGCCACAAACAAAACAGAAACAACACTTGAATAAATTACAAGGGACAATTTATTTTTATATTCAACTATTTTTTCTTGCTTTTTGGAAGTAGGAACTTTTGTAAAAGAAATTGTACTGCCCTTTTTTTCGTGGATTAAAGGTGTTATGCTCTCGGTAAATAAAGTTCCAACAAGCTCGCTTATAGACCTAAATCTATCCTCTTTTTTGACAGAAATCCCTTTTCTAATTGCACTTGAAATCAAAGGATTAATACTTTCCACTATATCGTTGCAGTCAAGCACAGTGTCGTTTTCTTTTCTTAAATGAGCCTCAGGTAAAACAACTCCCGTTAAAGCACGATAAATTACCGCGCAAATAGAGTAAATATCCGTTCCTATCCCAACATTTTCCTTGTCGCTATATTGTTCGGGAGCAGAATATCCCGAAAACAGCTCCGGAACAAGAGAAGTTCCGTGCATTCTTTCCTCAACAATAGAAAATCCAGCAAGCTTAATTTCCTCATTTTCAGTAATAAAAATTGTAGTTGTACTAATACCTAAATGGTATTTGTGGTCATTATGAAAAAGACTTAAAGTTGTCATAATTGACGGTAGCAAATCTTTAAGTTTTTCCCACGGGATAAAACCGCCACTTCGTTTTAAATACTCCTCAAAAGTAATTGCATCAAAGTATTTGTAAACAGCGTACGCCGTTCCATTCTCATAAAATAAATCAGTAACATGAATAAGTTGCTTAATAGTTTTCATCTTCACCAAAGAACGGTAAAGGTCAAAAAATTCAGCAAGATAACTTTTATAAGTAACTAAAGAATCCTTATTCGGATTAACAACTTTCCCCTCACGCACAGCCATATTTTCAGGGAAAAATTCCCTAATAAAAACTTTGCTTTTAGTGGAGGTGTCATAACCAATATAAAGAACACTTTCGTAATTATTCGTTTTTCTATTACCAATTATATATCTTTTTCCGACGGTTGTTTTAGCAGGCAAAAAAGTTCCCACATCATAGGTAAAACTATTGTGTTTACAACTAGGACAATTCCCATCAACATCAAGTTTTTCCATACAACTCATACATAAATTATTTTTTTGCTCCATAGTCACACCCTAATAAAATTTTAAAGAGCAAAAATCTGCTCTTACTATAGTATCTATATTACTGCTCCCCCAAACTAAATTGTGGAGCAATTTTAAATGGTAAATTTCATACTAATTAGAACATTTACACATTAACTCATAATACATTTTAACAACAAAAAAGCCATTTGTCAATAAAATAGCTACTTTTGTAATGATATTGTGTTAATTGTTTCCTTTTTGTAACCTCTTGCGGGGCAACCCCGCTGTTATGCCCGCACCGAACAAAGCAAAAGAGGTTAATTTTGTTTCTGCGAGGCTATAGGTTGTATAATAGAAAAACAAAAGTAAAAGCTACACAAGATAAAGTTTAGGTCAAGCCTTTTTTAAAGGCTTGCAGGGTGCAGGGACAGAGTCCTTGCTCGACCATCGCAATGGTCGAAATTCTAGAAGTAAACGCCAGCAGTCGAAAAAATAAAAATCAAAACTAACCGTCGCAAAAAACATACAAACAATTAATAGTACACTAATGAAAAAGTCAAATAAAATGATAATAGAGATATTTTTTGCGACGTTAAAAGTAGTATTTTGAAAAATTGTAAATTTAGAAAAATACGGAAAATTTTATCTTTTGAACAATAGCAAACAAGCGGACAACTCCACCAAATATAATAACCTCATAAACTTAATTATAAACAAAATAAAAGGGACGGAAAATCCGTCCCTAATACATTTACAAATAAAACTAAACCTTAACCATTGATAATAGTCAAAACTACATCAGCAACCGTTTTTGCTGCAATAATTTCAAACTCATCATAAGTCATTTCGCCCTCGTCATCAGCATTATCTGAAACGCAACGAATAATAACAAATGGAATTTCATTTCTATAAGCAGTGTGCCCAACAGCAGCACTTTCCATATCTACAGCTAAAGGAGCAAAATCGTCAATAATAGCCTGTTTCAATACGCTGTCAGAGATAAATTGTTCCCCTGAAACAACTCTACCAGTGTGATATTTTTTATCATTAGCCTCACAAGCTTTTTTAGCCATTTCAATTAATTCTTCACTTGCTTTAAAGCAGTTGTTGTACGGTGGGTAATTAGCCAAAAATCTTGGGGTAACATCGTGGTGCATAACGTCAGTAGAAATTACAATGTCACAAACCTTAACATCTCCACCAACACCGCCAGCGATACCAGTATTGATTACGCAGTCAACTTCAAATTTATCAATAAGTAATTGTGTAGCAACAGCAGAGTTTACTTTTGCAACACCACAACAAACGTTGACAATCTTCTTATCTCCCACCATATTTACATAAAATTCGTAAGAGCCAGCTTTAATAATTTCAGCTTCACCAAGTGCCTCCCTCAAATCTTTTAATTCCGATGGCATTGCGCCGATAATTCCAATAGTTTTCATATTTAATCCATTCCTTTCAAGATGTCTAATCCAATTGAGCCGTGTATAATTTGTAGTAATTGCCCTTTAATGCAAGCAATTCATCGTGAGAACCGCATTCAGCAATTCCCTTATCGGATATATACATTATTTTATCACAATTTTTGATTGTTGACAACCTATGTGCAATAATAAATGAAGTTCGCCCTTTAAGTAGGTTATTTAAGCCCATTTGCAAGTCACGTTCAGTTTTTGCGTCAATAGAAGAAGTAGCTTCGTCCAAAATCAATATTTTAGGGTCAGAAAGCAAAGTTCGAGCAAAAGAAATAAGTTGTTTTTGCCCTTGTGAAAGCATACTTCCACGTTCACTTACTTCCGTTTCATAGCCACGTTCCATTTCGGAAATAAAATCGTGAGCACAAACTGTCTTACAAGCTTCAATTACTTCTTCCTCAGTAGCATCAAGCTTTCCATACTTAATGTTTTCAGCTATTGTACCAGCGAAAATAAAACTATCTTGAAGCATTATTCCCATTTGCGAACGTAATGAATGTAAGGTATGTAAAGAAATATCTTTTCCGTCAATTAAAATTCTACCGCCATTGATATTATAAAATCTTGAAATAAGGTTTACAACAGTAGTTTTTCCAGCACCAGTAGGGCCAACTAAAGCAATACTTTCGCCTGCTTTAACGTTCATATCCATATTTTGTAAAATATTAATATTTCCGTCATAAGAGAAAGTAACATCTTCAAATGTAACACTTCCCTCAAGGTCAGGTAAGTCAGGGGCATTTTCTACATCTGTAACCAAAACAGGTTCATCAATAGTTTCAAAAATACGCTCCAAATAAGCTATACCATTAATAAATGTGTTGTAAATATTTGACAAAGTTAGAATAGGCTGCCAAAATCTCCAAGCATAGCCACCCATTGCCATTAAAGTACCAACAGTAACTACAGGCAAAGTCCAAGCAATTCCGATTAAATACATTAAACTTACAACAACAACTGTAATATTATCAACAAGAACCCAAACCGAGTTGGAAATATACATCGCTTGCATATGAGCCTTTGAGCTTGCTCTATTTAACTTTTCAAAAATATCAGCATTTACTTTTTCACGAGTAAAACCTTGAGTAATTTTTGTTCCGTCAATAGACTCTTGTAAATAAGCGTTAAGGTTAGAGTTTTTGTTACTTACATTTTGCCAAGCTTTTCTTTGTTTTGGTTTAATCAAAAACAAAAATAATAAGAAAACAGGCACACCCGACACAACAACTAAAGTTAATCGTACATCAGTTATAAGCATAAAAACTATAATAAAAATAATATTGAATATTTCTAAAATAAAGTTAATAAGTCCGTTTGAAAGCATATCGGACACACTGTTTACATAGTTTACAACTCTTACTAAAATTTTTCCGTGTGGGCGGTCATCATAATATTGAAAAGGCAATTTTTGAAGATGTTCAAATAAATCTCTCCTTATATCATAAATAATCTCCTGTCCAACCACAGTCATAATTCTTCCTCTTAAAGTGGAAAAAAGTATACTAAGCCCAATACATAACGCAAGCAATCCTGCAAGTAACCAAAGTTCATTATAATCCTTGTTCGGAACAGTTACGTCAACAACGTGTTGGAAAATCATAGGACTAAAAAGTGCCGAAACTACTGATAATATAGATAATGCCAATGCAAAAATCATTCTATATTTTCTCAAACCAATATATTTAAAAGCTCTTTTCAAATGTTTCATACTAAAGGGGGTTTCAAGGGTTTCGTCCACGTCAAATCTATTTCTTGCCATTTATACTCACCTTCCTTTCAATTAATCTAGGCAATATCTTTGTTTTCAAGTCCATTTTGTAGCACAAATACATCGTAGTAATAACCACCTTTTGCAATTAATTCATCATGAGTACCTTCTTCAATAATCTCACCTTTGTCCATAATGATGATTTTGTCAGCATTTTTTGTGCTAGAAATTCTTTGTGCAATAATAATTTTTGTGCAATCATAGCCTAGATTATCAAGACTGTGTTGAATAGCCTTTTCCGTTTCCATATCTACAGCGGAAGTGGTATCGTCAAGAATTAAAATAGCAGGTTTAACCGCTAAAGCTCGAGCTAAAGCAAGCCTTTGTTTTTGTCCGCCTGAAAGTCCCATTCCACGCTCCCCAATTAATGTGTCAAAGCCGTTTTCTGTCTTTTCAATAAAGTCAGCACTAGCCATTTTAGCGAACTTTCTTACCTCTTCCTCACTCATATCAATATCGCTATAAGCAATATTTCCGTCAATAGTTTCCGAGAATAAGAAAACATCTTGTGTCGCAATACCAATATTACTTCTTAAATAATTAAGGTCAAGCTTTTTAACTTCATTTCCGTCAATAGTAAGACTTCCGCCCTTAATATCAACATAACGGTCGATACAGTTAATAAGCATAGTTTTCCCTGAACCAGTACTTCCCATAATAGCAACGGTTTGCCCAGCTTTTATGTCTAGGTTAATGTTTTTCAAAATAACTTGCCCACTAATTCTAACCATTACATCTTTAAAAGAAATGTCACCTTTAACTCTTTCTTTAGGAACAATTGGCTTTTTAGGGTTTTCAATTTTAGTTTTTGCATAATAAAGTTCAATAATTTTGTTTGAACTTGCAAAAAAACGTTGTAAGTCATTAAGTAGCATACCAAGCAATCTCATTGGGTGAATTAAAGTCCAGCTAAGGGAGTTAAATGCCCAGAATACACCTACAGAAATTTCCCCTCTAATTAAGAACACACCACCAACAATCAATAAACTCAAGGATAAAGATTGGCTAAGTCCTTCTATTAAAGGGAAATATCTAAGCCAAGTCATTGAAGCCTTTAGGTTTGCATCTTTAAACGCACCATTTTTTTCAGCAAACTTTTCAATCTCATAATCTTCTTTAGCAAAAGCTTTTACAACTTTGTTACCAGAAATATTTTCTTGAGTATTTGAGTTAAGTTTTGAAAGTTGTTCCCTTAAATTAACGAAAAGCGGTTTAATCTTTTTTGAAAAAGAACGTGTAGCAAGAAAAAGTATAGGTGTTATTGCAAGAGCTGTTAAAGTTAGCGGAACATTGTTCATAAACATAAAAACAGTACTCGCTGTAAATAAGAAGAAAGCTTCAACTAAACATCTAATAACATAGGCAATTGTATGTCTACACATATCAAGGTCACCAGTAAGCCTTGTCATTAAGTCACCTGTTCTATTTTTTGAAAAGAAAATCATATCTTGTTTTTGAAGTTTTACATATAATTCCCCACGCATTTTGTAAAGAAATTTTTGCGAACAAGATTCATAAATTATAATCGAGGCATAACCAAGCCCCGTCCTCACTAAAGTAAAAACAATTAAAGTAATTACAAAGGAAATAAGCAAGTCGATAAGCGGTTGAATATCTGTTGCGTTAGGAAGTTTCGCCACTACCTCATCTACAATTCTACTTGTGATATAAGGGTTGATAAGTTGCATACAAGCAAGGGTAATTGTTGTACATAGTGCAAAAATATACCGCCCTTTAAAACCTTTCATATTTTCCCAGACCCATTTTAACTGAAACATAAAAACGCCACCTCTTAATAGAATTTTTTTCCTTGCAAATTTGTTTTTATTACTTTAATATAGTTTATCACATATTTGAATTAGGTCAATAGTTTTTAGAAAAAAACTTTCACAATTATAACACACTTATTGCGTGTTTTTTATGCACATTTTTACCGCGGTAAATTGATAAAATCTTCACAATGTCATTGAATACAAAAACAATTGACTTTGTTATGCATATGTGATAGAATTAGACATATATATTGCAAATCAATCGAATTTTATATGCAATTAAGTTAAAAATTAATTTTAGAAGGGACTGGTATCTAAAATGGAAAATCTATGGTCAATAACGGTTGGAGATTTACTTGAAGATGTTGCAAAACGTTTTCCTGATAGAAATGCTATAACTTATACCGATAGGGATTACAAAAGGTCGTGGAAAGAATTTAACGAAGAAGTAAATAGAACTGCAAAGGGTTTTATTAAAATAGGTGTTAAAAAAGGAGATCACGTTGCGATTTGGGCGACAAATACTCCTGAATGGCTAATTACAATGTTTGCTACTGCAAAAATTGGTGCAGTTTTAGTTACAGTTAACACAAATTATAAAGTTTTTGAACTTGAATACTTACTCCGCCAATCGGATAGTAAGGTTTTAGTTATGAATAGCGGTTTTAAAGATGCAAATTATGTTAATATAATAAATGATTTATGTCCAAATTTAAAAAATTCTAAACCTAATGAATATAATGATGAGGCTTTACCTTTTCTTAAATCAGTCATTTTCACTGACGAGGACACGCCAGCGGGAATGATGAATTTTAAGGAATTAAAAGAACCTTGCGATGAAGAAATCGACAAAATATTTGAAGAAATGGTAAAAAATAACGACCCACACGATGTAATTAACATTCAATACACGTCGGGAACTACTGGCTTCCCTAAAGGTGTTATGCTTACACATTATAATATAGTAAATAACGGTAAAAACATCGGCGATAATATGAAATTCACCGAGGAAGATAGGCTTTGTATCGTTGTTCCTTTCTTCCATTGTTTTGGTTTAGTTCTTGCTATTTTAGCTTGTGTTACTCATGCCTCCTCAATGGTTCCTGTAGACTTTTTCAGTCCGCTAAAAGTTTTAGATGCAATTGCAAATGAAAAGTGTACCGCTTTCCATGGTGTACCTACAATGTATATTGCTTTGCTAGAACAACCAACTTTTAAGGATTATGATTTATCAAATTTAAGAACAGGAATTATGGCTGGTTCTCCTTGCCCTATTAAAGTTATGCAACAAGTTGTTGATGAAATGAATATGAGCGAGATTACAATTTGCTATGGTCAAACTGAGGCTGCTCCTGTTTGTACTCAAACTAATGTTGAAGATTCTCTTGACCATAGAGTAAGCACTGTTGGACGTTGTCTAAAAGGTGTTGAAGCAAAAATTGTTGACCCTGAAACAGGAAAAGATTGCCCTCCAGGAGTGCAAGGCGAATTCTGTGCAAGAGGGTACAATATTATGCGTGGTTATTATAAAATGGAGGAAGCTACTAAACAAGCAATCGACGAAGATGGTTGGCTTCACACTGGTGACCTTTCAATTTGCGACGAAGATGGTTATTATAAAATCACAGGACGAATTAAAGATATGATTATTCGTGGTGGTGAAAATATCTATCCTAAAGAAATCGAAGAATTTATTTATACAATTCCACAAGTAAAAGACGTGCAAGTAATTGGTGTGCCTAGTAAAGTTTACGGGGAAGAAGTTATGGCATGTGTAATTTTAAAAGATGACGTAATTTTTTCCGAAGATGACTTAAAAGCAGCTGTAAAAGCAAATATGGCAAGGCATAAAGTTCCAAGCTATGTAGCATTTGTTGACGGTTTCCCAATGAATGCTGCGGGTAAAATTATGAAGTATAAAATGCGTGAATGGGCAGTTGACCACTTAAAACTACAAGATGCAGCGTCAATTGAAACTGCATAAACCCTATTAATAGAAAGGATTGAACATTTTATGAAAATTGCGTTTTCTACATTGGGTTGCCCTGAATGGGATTTGGCTGAAGCACTTATTTCTGCTAAAGATTTAGGTTTTGATGCTATTGAAATAAGAGGGATTGAGAAGGAAATTTTTATTCCTTTTACAAAACCTTTTTTAGAGGAAAATATTGATGCGACAATTGAAAAAATTAAAAATATGGGACTTGAAATTTCTCTTTTAGCTACAGGTGTTTGCGTTGGAGATACTGTACATGTTGAGTCCGCTTTTGGCGAGGCAATGGTGTACATTAACCTTGCTCAAAGGCTTGGTGTAAAGTACGTTAGAATTATGATTAGCAATAAACCGCAAGCTGAAAATTGTTCTATTGAATCTGCTATTGTAACATATAGAAAAATTTGTGACTACGCTAAAACAAAGGGAGTAATTCCGCTTATAGAAACAAATGGCGACCTTGCGGACTCTAAAGTTATGAAAAAATTTATTGAAAAAACTGACAGAGAGAATGCGGGTGTTTTGTGGGATGTACACCACCCTTATCGCTTTTTTGGAGAAACTCCAGAGGAAACATATGAAAACATTGGCAAATTTGTAAAATATATCCACGTTAAAGATTCTATAATGGATAATGGAAAATTAACCTATAAAATGATGGGAAAAGGTGATGTTCCTGTCCTTGAAGCTTTAAACTTGCTTAAAGATAATGGCTATGACTCTTTTGTAACCCTTGAATGGGTAAAACGTTGGGAGCCTGACCTTGAAAGTGGAGGAATAGTTTTTTCAAATTTTATAAACTACATAAAAAGTGTGTGCAAAATTTAAGAAAATTTCGCTTTAACATATTGCATTGTTAAACAAAATATGTTATTATATTCTAAACATTAAATATAGAAAAGAAGGTTGATTTATATGCAATTAAAGGATATTGCTGTACAGTTATCAGAAAATTTAAAAGAAAAACCACAAGATGAAAGCAAATTAGGCTTTGGAAATATTTTTACCGATCATATGTTCATTATGGACTATGAAACAGGAAAAGGCTGGTACGACCCTCGAATTGTGCCTTATCAAAACTTGTCGTTAAGCCCTGCTTGTATGTGTTTACACTATGGTCAAGAAGTTTTTGAAGGGTTAAAAGCCTATAGAACTGATGAGGGAGATATTCAATTATTCCGCCCTCTTGACAATTTTAAAAGACTTAATATTTCAAATGACAGATTAGTAATTCCACACATTGACCCTGAATTTTGTGTTGATGCTTTGAAAAAATTACTTGAAGTGGAAAAAGATTGGGTTCCATCAAGTGACGGTGCTTCCCTTTATGTAAGACCGTTTATTATTGCTGTTGACCCATTTTTAGGAGTAAGACCTGGCAACAAGTACTTATTTATGATAATTCTTTCTCCATCAGGTGCATATTATTCTACAGGATTAAACCCTGTAAGCATTTATGTTGAAAATACTTACGTTCGTGCTGTAAAGGGCGGAATGGGCTTTGCTAAGACAGGAGGCAATTACGCAGCTTCTTTGATTGGACAAGACGAAGCTCACAAGCAAAACTATGCGCAAGTTTTATGGCTCGATGGGGTTGAAAGAAAGTATATAGAAGAAGTTGGAGCTATGAATATTTTCTTCAAAATTAATGGTGAAATTGTAACACCTGAATTACAAGGCTCAATTTTAAATGGAATTACAAGAAATTCTGTTATGGAAATTTGTAAAAAATGGGGTTATAAAGTAATTGAAAGAAGAATTTCTATTGATGAAATCGCTGAATACTATAAAAATGGTGAACTTGAAGAAGTTTTCGGAACAGGTACAGCAGCAGTAATTTCTCCTGTAGGCGTGCTAAAATACGATGACTTAATTATGAATATTGGCGAAGGAAAAATCGGCGAAGTTTCCCAAAAACTTTATGATACGCTAACAGGTATTCAATATGGCAAACTAGATGACGAATTCAACTGGATTTCTAAAGTTTGCTAATTTACTAATAATAAAAAATAATGGAGTAAGGGAACTGAAAATGTTTCCTTACTCCATTATTTTTAATTAGCCTTCTTTTTTGTGAGAGTTGCTTTTTCTCTTAAATCTATCAAAACGAGCTTTTCTTTCGTCTTTTCTTCCGTTACGAGGTTTATAGTCACGTCTTGAATGTGAACCACCGCCGTGAGATGAGAAACCACCGCTGCTGTCCTCTACTAATTTAGCAGTAACAACATTACCGTTGATTTTACTTCCCGTCATAGAAGAAATAATATGGTCTTTTTCCTCATTAGGAATTTCAACAGTTGTATGTCTATCATAAATGTCGATTTTTCCGAAATTATTTCCCTTAAGACCTGTAGTTTCAACCAATGCACCTAAAATAAAGTTAGGAGCAATTCTTTGTTGTCTACCAACAGAAAGAACAACCTTAGTTTTATTTCCGAAATTGTCTTTTCTTTGAACTCTTTCATGATTTCTAACTCTTGAATTAGTCAAGTTATCAAAATGCGGAACGTGCTTCATTTCTTTTCCAACTTGCATTGAAAGTAAAGCAGTTGCAACCATTTCAACAGTTAAACCACTTTCAACAAGTTCATTTAACATTCCTTGATATTCATTATTTTTTTCATCAGCCACTACTTTAGCCAATTTTTCCGAGAATTTTTTCAATTTCTTCTCTCTAATTTGAGCGGAAGTAGGTAATTCTTGTAGAGTTACTTGAGCTTTGATGAATTTTTGTATATCACGCATATCGTACATTTGCTTTCTTCCACTTGTTAAAGTGAATGCTACACCTGAACGACCTGCACGACCTGTACGTCCAATTCTATGGATATAATATTCATAATCTTGTGGAATATCGTAGTTAAACACTGCATCAACGTCATCAACGTCAATACCTCTCGCTGCAACATCAGTAGCGATAAGAATTGAAGTTCTACCCGATTTAAATCTATCCATAACAGCAGAACGAGCAGCTTGCTTCATATCACCGTGAATTCCCGAAGCCTTAAATCCTTTTTGGTTAAGCCCTTCAGTTAATTCATCAACCATTTTCTTTGTGTTACAGAAAATAATGGACAGCTTAGGTTCGTGTAAAGATAATAGAAGTTGCAAAGCATCAGTTTTTCTACCCATTGGAACTTCATAATAATATTGAGTGATTGTTTCAACTGTTCTTTCTTTAGAAACTACTTTTACTAAAGCAGGATCAGTTTGAAACTCTTTTGTAATATTCATAATTGCTGGAGGCATAGTAGCTGAAAAAAGTACAGTTTGTCTTTCTTCAGGAACAGATTTTAGGATTTCTTCAATATCCTCTTTAAATCCCATGTTAAGCATTTCGTCCGCTTCATCAAGGATAATTGTAACAAGATTTTCAAGTTTTAAAGTTCTTCTACCAAGATGGTCCATAACTCTACCCGGAGTACCAACAACGATATTTGCACCACGTCTAAGCTCAAAAATTTGCTTATCCATTGACGCACCGCCATAAACTGCACAAGGTTTTACCCAAGGCATAAACTTAGAAAATCTTTTGATTTCTTCACTTGCTTGCATTGCAAGTTCTCTTGTAGGGCAAAGTATTAATACTTGTACACCTTTAATATCTTTTTGAATTTTATCAATTGCAGGCAATCCAAATGCGGCAGTTTTACCTGTACCTGTATTTGAACGACCAATAACGTCTTTTCCTGTTAATAAAATTGGGATACTCTCCGCTTGAATTTGAGTAGCCTCTTTAAATCCCATTTCTTCTACTGCTTTTAGCACTTCTTGTGACAGACCTAGTTCTGAAAATTGCATTAAATTAATTCCTTTCTTTCTTTTGCCATTATAACAAAATTACACACTGTTTTTGTTGGCGTAAAACTTTACAATTGTCTTAAAAAAATAAATTGTAATAAGTTCGCCCTAATAAAAGCACAAAGAAAAGAAAAGCTTAATTAAAATGTGCTTTTATAAATGATTGTTCATTATAAACTATCATCTTAAAAAATCATTCTCATTTATTGCCAGTAATAAATAAGTCAAAATAAAAACGAGGATAATATCCTCGTTACAAACAAATGATTTTTATACTCTTAAATTATATCATTTAATTTGCATAAAGTCAACGAAACAAAGTTAAATGTTTCTGCAAATATTTTCGTAAAAAATGTGAATATGCTCTAAATTATGACCAAAAACTAGCATTTTAATCTATTTTTGATATATTATTTTACAAAAAACATATTAAATCTTTATTCCAGCAGTGCAACTTTCATTTGAGAAAGCAACTTTTTCTCTCGCCTTGAAACTTGTACTTGTGTCATTTCTAGTTCTTTTGCGGTTTGGGTTTGGGTTTTATTGGAAAAATATCGAAGGTAGATGAGTTTTCTGTCTTTTGCGTCAAGTTCGCTCATTATCTGCCTTAAAGAAATAATATCTGCAATTTCTCCATCGGGCGCATCTACTGGAATATCCGTTTGTCCGCCACTATCATCTAAAGTTTCCGTTAAACTTATAGGGGGGAGTGCCACGTTTAACGCTTCCACAACCATTTCTTCCGAAACTTCTGCCATAGCGCTTAACTCGGAAATTGTAGGCTCTCGTCCATGTGCAAGCAAAAACCTTTCCCGAAATCGAGTAATTTTAAGGGAGGTTTCTTTTATACTTCTGCTAACTTTAATTGCTCCACCGTCACGAAAAAGCCTTTTTACTTCTCCTAAAATCACGGGAACTGCATAGGTTGAAAACTTTACTCCTCTATTTTCATCAAACCCCTTCGCAGCCTTAATTAACCCAATACAACCCGCACCATAAAGGTCATCATACTCAATTCCACGCCCACGAAATCTATTGGCACAAAGATGTACAAGCCCCAAATTCCCCTCAATAAAGGTATCGTCATAGTTGTTCATTCTTATGCCCAGTCCTTTCTAGAGTTAGTCCTCTAAATTTTTGGATTTGATTTTTCTGCTCATAATTACAGTAGTTCCACGCTGTGACTTACTTTTTATTACGAGCTTGTCCATAAAGCTTTCCATTACAGCAAAACCAAGTCCTGCTCTTTCTCCCTCAGGGTCAGTTGTAAAAAGAGGAGTTTTTGCTTTTTCAATATCCTCAATTCCACAGCCATAATCTCTAACCTTTATGTAAATAACGTTTCCATCAATAATTCTAAGTAAAACATCAATTTTCCCCACAATATCCTTATAACCGTGGACAATTGAATTTGTCACTGCTTCGGAAAGTGCAGTTTTTATATCTGCAAGTTCTTCTGCGTTAGGGTCAAGTCCTGCAATAAACCCTGAAACTGCAATCCTAACAAAACTTTCATTTACCGATTTACTTAAAAAGCTAATCTTAGCTTCATTAATAATTTTCATAAAAATTTATCCTTTCACTAATTCTTATTTTTTCGTTGAAACAATTTTTGCAAACTTATCAATTCCGGAAAGTTTCATAACTTTTGCAATGGAAGGTTGTAAATTCGCAACAACAATTTCCCCGTCGAACTCGTTAATAAGTTTATATCTTCCAATAACAAGACCAATACCCGAACTGTCCATAAAACTAACTTTATCAAAGTCAAGAACTAAGCTTTTTGGCATAGTTTCATATATTTTTTTATCAATTTCACTACGAATATCTTTAGCTGAATGATGGTCAATCTCACCATTTAAGCAAACAACCAAAGTTTCATCATTAATTTCTATTTTCATAAATTTAAATTTTCCTTTCGTAAAAATCATTATCTTATTCAAATTATAATTACAATATGACAAGAAAAATGTCGCAATTTGGAATTTGTTAATTTTTTTATTTTGACAAAAAAAAGATAGCCTGAAATTTCAAGCTATCTTATAATCTATATTATTAATTAAAATATTTTCGCAAATGTGAGGTTAAATATAATGACCCACAAACAATTATAACATCATCTTTTTTTGCCGATAAAATTATTTTTTCTAAAGTTTCTAAAGAATTTTCTGCTGTGTTAGCAATTTTTCCTGCTTGGAAAAACATTTCTTTTAAGTCATTTTTTGAAATTGCATTTTCAATAAAATCATCTACAACAAAAATTTCATCAACTGAATTTACAATTTCTTCAATAGAATTTTTCACATCTTTATCTTTCATCATTCCAATCATCAAAATTTTATTTTGAGAATATTTGTTAAGGTGGGAAGCTAGCGATTTCATTGCAGAAACGTTGTGCGCACCGTCTAAAATTATGGTAGGATTATTTTTTACAACCTCAAGACGGGAGGGAACACTTGCGTTTTCAATCCCCTTTTGCATATTCTCAGCAGAAATGATAACTCCATTTTCTCGGAGAATTTCTACACCTTCTATCACAGTAAGTGCATTAATAATTTGATGTCTTCCGCTCATTTTAGTGGCGAATTTTTCACCTTTGTAATAAAAATCATTTCCATTAACACTTTCGAAAATCACTTTAATTTCATCTGTATTTGGAATAATTACTTTGCTGTTTTTTTCTTTTCCAATAGAAAAAATTACTTCTTCTACTTCTTTTTCATTAAAGCAAGACAAAACGCAAGGGCGACTTTCTTTGATAATTCCACCTTTTTGCAATGCAATTTCTTTTAAAGTTGAGCCTAAAACAAAAGTATGGTCTAGGGAAATTGACGTTATAACCGACAAAACAGGAGCTTTTACAATGTTCGTTGAGTCCAAAAGTCCACCGATACCTGTTTCGGAAATTACAAAATCACATTTTTCCTTTGCAAAATAAGAAAAAGCAATTGCTGTGGAAATTTCAAATTGTGAAAAATCTTCTTTGTCGGGGAGTTTCTCCCATTCAGATTTTACAGCAAGAGTAATTTCACAAAGGATTTCCTTTTCAATCATTTTGCCATTAATTTTAATTCTATCACGATATTCCACAATAAAAGGCGAAGTATAAAGCCCCGTTTTATACCCTTGTAAAATTAAAATTTCATTGAACATTTGACAAACAGAGCCTTTCCCATTTGTCCCAGCAACATGAATATATTTCAGCTTTTTATGCGGGTTATCGAGTTTTTCCATTAAGGATAAAATCCTCGTAAGGTCGATAATTCTCTTTCCACCTTTAGAAAAACTGTTTATAAAATCCATTGTTTGATTAAAATTCAAAGCGAACTCCCCTTTTATATTGGAAAGAGGCTGTGAAATTCACAACCTCTTTACCTTTTATTTTTTCATTGAGTTAATACTCTCTAAAATTTTGTCCATTTTTCCTTGAGCTTTAGCTAATTTTTCTTTTTCAGCAAGAATTAATTTTTCAGGAGCTTTTGCAACAAAGCCCTCGTTATTAAGTTTTCCCGATAAGAAATCAATATCTTTTTGAACAGTAGCTTTCTCTTTTTCAAGTCTAGCTAGTTCTTTTTCCTTATCAATTAAATCGTCAAGAGGAATGAAAATTCTAGCAGAATCGGTTACAACTGTCGCAGCGTCAGTAAGTTCAACTTTATCAGAAATTATAACTTCCGAAGCAGACGCAAGTCTTTCAAAGAACATTTTTCCACCCTCGAAAATTTCTTTGTCAGTAGTTTCAATGTGAAGTGCCGCTTTAACAGACGGAACAACATTCATTTGCGCTCTACAGTTTCTAATTCCTTTAATAGCTGAAATTATTTTCTCAAAAGAAGTTTCTTCAGCAGTAAACGCTAATTTTTCATCAAAAACAGGCATTGTTTCAAGCATTAAAGGCGATTTTTCATTAGTTAAAACTTGCCAAATTTCTTCTGTAACAAAAGGCATAAATGGGTGTAGAAGTTTTAACATTCCTTGCATAATGAACACAAGTACAGTTTGAGCAGTTTTAGCGTCCTCACCGCCCGCTGTAATACGAGGTTTTGTAAGTTCAATATACCAGTCACAATATACGTCCCAAATAAAGTCATATAATTTTTGTACAGCAACTCCAAGTTCAAAGCTGTCGATATTTTCGTTAACTTCTTTAGCTAAAGTATTGAATTTTGAGATAACCCATTTATCCTCAGTGTTAAGGTTTTCAGGTAGTTTTTCAAATTCAAATCCTTCAGGTAAATTCATCATAATAAATCTTGAAGCATTCCAAAGTTTATTAGCGAAATTTCTTGAAGACTTAACTTTTTCCTCCATAAAACGCATATCGTTTCCAGGAGAATTTCCTGTTGCAAGCATAAATCTTAAAGCATCTGCACCATATTCATCAATAATTTCAAGTGGATCAATTCCATTGCCTAAAGATTTAGACATTTTTCTTCCTTGTGAATCTCTTACTAAACCATGGATTAAAACTGTATCAAAAGGAATTTTCCCCATATGTTCAATTCCAGAAAACATCATTCTTACAACCCAGAAGAAAATTATATCATATCCAGTAACTAAAGTTGATGTTGGATAAAAATAATCTAAATCTTCAGTTTTGTTTGGGAAACCAAGAGTTGAGAATGGCCATAAAGCAGAAGAAAACCAAGTGTCCAAAGTATCGTTATCACGAGTTACTTTTCCAGCACATTTAGGGCAAGCTTTCACTTCATCTTTTGAAACAATCATCTCACCACAATCGCAGTAATAAGCAGGAATTTGATGTCCCCACCAAACTTGACGAGAAATACACCAGTCACGGATATTTTCCAACCAGTGATAATAAATTTTGTTAAATCTCTCAGGAATAAATTTAGTTTCACCAGTTTGAACTGCTTCAATAGCTGGTTTTGCCAAAGGTTCCATTTTTACAAACCATTGCGTTGAAACTTTTGGTTCAACTGTAGTTGTACATCTATAACAAGTACCAACGTTGTGGGCATGGTCTTCAACTTTGATTAAAAATCCGCCTTCCTCAAGGTCTTTTACAACAGCTTTTCTTGCGTCATATCTATCCATACCTGCATATTTTTCGTAATCAGAAGTAATTTTCGCTTCATCAGTCATTACGCAAATAATTGGTAAATTATGTCTTAAACCAACTTCAAAGTCGTTAGGGTCGTGGGCTGGAGTAATTTTTACTACACCAGTACCAAAATCGGACTCAACATAATCATCAGCAACAACAGGAATTTCTCTACCAACAAGTGGCAAAATCAAAGTTTTTCCAACCAAATCTTTATATCGTTCATCATTTGGATTTACAGCAACAGCAGTATCTCCAAGTAATGTTTCAGGACGTGTAGTAGCAAGTTCCATATAACCGCTTCCATCTTTGAAAGGATAGCGAATATGCCAAAAATGTCCAGCTTTATCTTCGTAATTTACTTCCGCATCAGAAATTGAAGTTTTACAGTGAGGGCACCAATTTATAATTCTTTCCCCACGATAAATCAAGCCTTTGTTGTATAAATTTACAAAAACTTCGTTTACAGCCTTATTACAACCCTCGTCCATAGTAAATCTTTCCCTAGACCAGTCGCAAGAAGAACCTAATTTTTTCAATTGTTCAACAATTCTACCGCCGTATTGTTCTTTCCATTTCCAAGCGCGTTCCAAAAATGCTTCTCTACCGATTTCCTCTTTAGTAATGCCCTCGCCTCTCATTGCTTCAACAATTTTCGCCTCAGTAGCAATAGCAGCGTGGTCAGTTCCAGGAAGCCATAAAGCAGAAAAACCACTCATTCTTTTATATCTAATTAAAATATCTTGCAAAGTGTTATCAAGGGCATGTCCCATATGAAGTTGCCCCGTGATGTTTGGAGGTGGAATTACAATTGTATAAGGTTTTTTCTCCTTATCAACACTAGCTTTAAAGCATTCTTTATCCATCCAATATTTATATATTTTGTCCTCTACTTCGCTAGGACTGTAGAGTTTTGAAAGTTCTTTTTTCACTAAAATTCTCCTTTTTAAAATTATTATAAGTCAAATTAAATTATCTCATAAAAACTCATTTATGTCAAGGGTTTAAACCAATTAATGCTATAAAAAGAATAAAGACGAACAGCAATTAAGCTGTCCGCCCTATAACTTTGATTAACTAATTGTAAATTATGAATTTTCTTCAATAAATTTAACAACGTCGCCAATAGTTTTAACATTTTCAACTTGGTCATCAGGGATTTCAATATCGAATTCCTCTTCAAATGACATAATTAAATCGATAACATCAAGTGAGTCAGCACCTAAATCATCTATAATGGATGATTCCATTTTCACTGAATCAGCATCAACGTCTAGTTGGTCAACAACAATATCTTTAATCTTATCAAATACCATTATAATACCCTCCATTCATGTAAATTTTGTTTTATATTATTACGAAGTTTACCTTCGTTATAATCATATTTATTGGTTAAAGACAACTTTTATTCAAGAAACTCACCAATTTTTCTAAACTTAGTATACCTTGCATTTAGCAAAACGTCAATAGGTATTTCAACTTTTTTTGCTAAAATATCAACTAAGTAATCGTGAATGTTCTCGGAAATCTCCTCAACATCACAATGTGCGCCCCCTACAGGCTCGGAAATCACCTTTTCAGCAATGCTTAAAGCATACATATCATCAGAAGTAATTTTCATCATATCGCAAGCTTCACGCTCACGAGATGCGTCTTTCCATAGGATACTTGCAAAACCACGAGGTGATATTACTGAATATAATGAATTTTCAAGCATAGCAAGTTCATCACAAACACCAAGAGCTAATGCTCCACCACTTCCACCTTCACCAAGAACAATGGAAATAATAGGAGTTTTTAGCATCATAAATTCAGCAATATTTTTAGCGATAGCCTCACCCTGACCTCTTTTTTCAGCGTCAACACCACAATATGCACCAGGAGTGTCAATTAGACAAATAATCGGTCTTTTAAACTTTTCAGCTTGTTTAGCAAGCCTTAAAGCCTTTCTATAGCCTTCAGGGTGTGGCATTGCAAAATTACAATGCTTATTTTCATCTAAATTTCTACCTTTTACTTGAGCGATAATAGTTACAGGCATTCCGTCTAAAAGGGCAATTCCGCCCATAATAGCGCCATCGTCCCCAACTAATCTGTCGCCGTGCATTTCATAAAAATCGGTAAAAATCTTAGGTATATAATCATTTACAGTAGGTCTATTCTTATGTCTTATTATATCAAGACGGTCACATGGAGATAGTTTACTCATTTTTGAAAAATTCAACCCTTTCTAATTTAATTTTAAACAACACTACGGCGGACATTGTGCAATTTAAGTATATTTGAAAGAGTTCTTCTCATTCTCTTTCTTTCTACAATCATATCAACAAAGCCATTTTTTTGCATAAACTCAGCAGATTGGAAGTCATCGGGAAGCTTTTGTTTGATAGTTCCCTCAATAACTCTACGCCCTGCAAAACCAATTAACACCTTAGGTTCAGCGATAATAATATCACCAAGAGATGCAAAAGAAGCGGTAACACCACCAGTAGTAGGGTCGGTCATAATGCTTACATATAAAAGTCCAGCCTCGCCATGTTTTGCAACAGCGCCCGAAGTTTTAGCCATTTGCATAAGAGAAACAGTTCCCTCTTGCATTCTAGCACCACCCGAAGCTGTAAAAGCAAGGACAGGCAAACCTCTTTTTGTAGCATATTCAATAGCACGAGTGATTTTTTCTCCAACAACACTCCCCATTGAAGCCATCATATAGTGAGAATCCATAGCAATGATAACTGCATTATACCCACGAATTAGACATTCCCCAGTAACAACCGCATCTTTTAGCCCCGTTTTTGCACGAAGCTTTTGTTGCTTTTCGTCATATTCAGGGAAATCAATAGGGTTTTTACTAATCATAGTTCTGTCAAATTCAATGAAAGTATCTTTGTCAGCAGTCATTAAAATTCTCTCTTTAGCAGTCAATCTGGAATGATAATTACACTCAGGACAAACTTTTCTATTATTTTCAAAATCCTCCATAAAAGCTACATGAGAGCAACGTGGACATTTAAACATTAAATCAGAGGGCACGCTTGATTTTTTACCATCAGCATTTTTAACTTCCCCTCCGTTAAATCTGGTTTTTACAACAGAAAACAAATCCTCTAGCATAAATTATGTACATTCCTTTCTTTTTCTTAATAAAAAACTTAGATAACTTTAGTACGAGATAGGAAACCAATGTCATAGTCCCCATCTTCAAAAGCCTTTTCTTTAATTAAATTTATTTGAAAGTCAATGTTTGTACTTACACCATCAACAATAAATTCAGATAAAGCCCATTTCATTTTTCTTATTGCCTCATCACGATTTTTCCCATAAACAATAAGTTTTGCAATCATAGAATCATAGTATGGAGGGATTGTATACCCTTGATAAGCCGCACTATCAATTCTAATACCTAAACCACCTGGAACATGTAAAGCTTCAATTTTCCCCGGAGATGGTCTAAAGTTTTCGTAAGGGTTTTCTGCATTTATTCTACACTCAATAGCGTGTCCTGTCAAGTGTATATTTTCTTGAGTGAAAGAAAGTTTGTGATTTGCCGCTACTAAAATTTGCTGTTTAACTAGGTCAATCCCAGTTACAGCCTCAGTTACAGGGTGTTCAACTTGAATTCTTGTATTCATTTCCATAAAATAAAATTCGCCTTTATTGTCCACTAAAAATTCAATTGTACCTGCATTATAATAATTTGTAGCTTTAGCCGCATTTACTGCCGCCTCACCCATTTTCGCCCTTAAAGTTTCCGTCATAATCGGACTAGGAGTCTCCTCAAGAACTTTTTGATTACGTCTTTGCATAGAACAGTCACGTTCACCTAAATGAACAGCATTTCCATATTTATCCGCAAGAATTTGTATTTCAATATGTTTTGGATTGACAAGAAATTTTTCAATGTAAATATCACCGTTTCCAAAACAAGTAAGAGCCTCTTGACTTGCCGTTGTAAAAGCATTTTCAAATTCTTCTTTAGAATTAACAAGCCTAATACCTCTACCGCCACCGCCAGCTGAAGCTTTTACCATAACAGGATAACCCATTTTTTCGCAAAGTTCAAAACCTTCCGCAACGGATTTAACTACACCCTCAGAGCCAGGAATAACAGGTACTCCAGCATCTTGCATAGTTTTCTTAGCCATAGCCTTGTCACCAAGCATATCAATTGAGTCGGGAGATGGACCAATAAATGTAATTCCGCACTTTTCACACATTCTCGCAAAAGTTGCGTTTTCCGATAAAAATCCAAATCCAGGGTGAATTGCATCAGCGCCAGTAACTTCGCAAGCTGAAATAATAGCTTTCATATTCAAGTAGCTATCCTTACTGCTCGCAGGGCCAATACAAATAGCTTCATCAGCAATTTGTGCGTGTAAAGCACTTCTATCAGCAGTAGAGAACACAGCAACAGTGCTTATTCCAAGCTCTCTACAAGCTCTAATAATTCTAACAGCGATTTCCCCTCTGTTAGCAATTAATACTTTTTTAAATTCCTTTATTTCATTTTTATTCTCAATGGGAGTATTGCTCATAATAAATAATCTTTCCTTTCTCCCTAAATTTTATGTAATTTTATAGAGTAGCCTTATTTTATAGCAAAAGATATTTCCGCAGTAGCAGCTTTTTGTCCATCAACAGTAGCAACTGCTTTTCCCACTCCAACAGGGCCTTTGATTTTGATAATTTCAACTTCAAGAGTTAAAGTGTCACCAGGAACTACTTGACGACGGAATTTTGCATCTTTTACACCGCCGAAAAATCCAATTTTCCCTTTGTTTTCAGGCATTGAAAGCATTGCAACCGCACCCGCTTGAGCAAGCATTTCAAGGATTAAAACTCCAGGTAAAACTGGGTATTCTGGAAAATGTCCCTTAACCCAAAATTCTTCTTTTGTGATATGTTTAGTAGCAACAACTTTTTTACCTACTTCCATTTCAAGGATTTCGTCGATAAGTAAAAAAGGGTCACGGTGAGGAATAACCTCCATAATTTGTTCTTTATTTAAAAGTGGCATAATTTTACGTCCTTTCTTATGAAATAATCATTACTGGTTGGTCGTATTCAACTGCTTCGCCGTCTTTAACATTGATAATATCAACAGTTCCGCTAAATTCACTCTTAACTTCATTCATAACTTTCATTGATTCAATGATAAATAGAATGTCGCCTTCTTTTACTTTTTGTCCAACAGTTACAAAAGGCTTGTCGTTTGGTGATGGAGCGGAGTAAAAAGTCCCGATAATAGGAGCTTTTACAATATTCCCACTTGGAACAGAAGGAACACTTTCCACAGCACTAACTACAGGAGCTACAGCTTGTGGAGCTTGCATAACAGGAGCTTGAACCATAGTTTGAACTCCACTATTATTTGAAAGTTCAACACTCATTTCTCCTACTTTTACTTTAACAGAAGAAACTTCTTTTTCTTTCATTTTATCCATTAATGTGTCAATAAAATCTAACACTTCATTAAAATTCTTTGTCATAAAATTTCATTCCTTTCGGTTTATTTTTAAAGCTTTATTTATATTTTTTAAAGCAGATAGTTGCATTATGTCCGCCAAATCCTAAAGAATTTGAAAGTGCAACATTAATCTCTTTTTCAACATTTTTTTCAACACAGTAGTTTAAATCGCAATTTTCGTCAGCAACTTTATAACCTAAAGTCTTATGAACAACACCATTTTTCAGTGAAAGTGCAGTTACAATTGCTTCAATTCCGCCAGCAGCACCAAGTAAATGCCCTGTCATTGATTTAGTTGAGTTGATTAAAACGTTGTTTGCGTGGTCGCCAAGGGCAATTTTAATAGCATTTGTTTCATATTTGTCATTAAGTTCAGTTGAAGTACCGTGAGCATTAATATAATCAACGTCAGTAGCTTTCAATCCAGCTTCTTCAAAAGAAATTTGCATAGCCTTAGCAGCCGCTTCTCCTTCAGGAGATGGTGAAGTCATATGGTACGCATCACAAGTAGCACCATAACCAACTACCTCAGCGATAATGTTTGCACCACGAGCTTTTGCGTGTTCTAATTCTTCTAAAACTAGAATTCCAGCACCCTCACCCATAACAAAACCTTGACGCTCTGCATCAAAAGGCATTGATGCTCTGTCAACATCTTGGCTTCTTGAAAGTGCTTTCATATTATTAAATCCAGCAATTGTAAATCTTGTTACACAGCTTTCAGTTCCACCGCAAACACAAGCTTCAAGATAACCATCTTTGATTTTTCTAAAAGCTTCACCAATTGCATGAGTTGCCGATGCACAAGCAGTTACAGCAGCGTAATTATCCCCTTTAAATCCTGTTGCAATAGAAACTTGACCTGCCGCCATATTTGCAATCATAGTTGGAACATAGAAAACTGAAATTCGATTAGGGCCTTTTGTATCAAACTTTGTATGCTCATTTAATGTAGCTTCAATTCCGCCAATACCACAGCCTAAAATAACTCCAACTTTATAAGGGTCTAAGTCTTTTAAGTCAGTACCAGCATTTTCAAGAGCTTCCGCTGTGCAAGATACAGCGAATTGAGTAAATCTTTCCATTCTCTTAGCTTCTTTTTTGTCAATTCTTTCAGTAGGTTCATAGCCTTTTACTACCCCTGCAACCTTAACTTCAATATCAGAAACATCAAAATTTTCAATTAATGAAAATCCGTGTTTATTTTTAATGATACTATCCCAAAACTCAGAAACATTGTTACCTAAAGGGTTAACCGTTCCCATTCCTGTAATTACTACTCTTTTCATTTTAAGAATATCCTTTCTATTTCTTTCACAAAACGGGCATCGCAGTGGGTTTCCCCAAATTGTGACCTCTAACGGACAGAGCAGAGCCCTGTCCCTACATTTTAATAACCTCGCAGACACAAACTTGTCTACTA
>CAYJLB010000025.1:20972-27831 GCA_964370845.1 uncultured Oscillospiraceae bacterium | reverse complement strand
TGTAAAAGTCGGTTGGTTCATCTTTTGTCATAAATATTGTTGAGTTGACTGCTAATGCTTAGTTTATATATTTATTATAATTATTTACTGTTTCAATGTCAATAGAGTTCAAAATCATTTAATATATTATCGTTGTATTAACTAGTTTTCAAGGTATAAATTTAACTATAAAGTCAATAAATTTGTATAAAGTGTAAATTTTTTTGTAAAATTTTGTGTAAAATATTTAAAATTTAGAATTCTTGCAAAAATAGGGAAAATATGGTATAATGAATAAAATTAATTTGTTACATAGCCACGAAAGGACGCATTTTTATGAAAACAAATCCCCATACAGGACATAGAAAACGTTTGAAAGACAGATTTTTGAAAGATGGACTCGATAATTTTGAACCACATAACCTTATTGAATTTGTGTTATTTTTCACAATCCCACAAGGAGATACTAACGTAATTGCACATAATTTACTTAAAACTTTTGGTTCTTTTGCCGAAGTTTGCAATGCTCCGATAAGCAAATTGACGGAAGTCCCTGGAGTTGGAATGCACACTGCCACCTTATTAAAAGCAATTCCACAAATTTCTCGGCAATATTTAGTTTCAAGCCTTCCCGAAGAAGTAACTTTAGACTCAAGCAAAAAACTTGGAAATTATCTTATGAATTTCTTTATTGGAAGAACTGATGAGGTTTTATATTTGCTATGCCTTGATGAGAAATATCAGATGCTTAAATGCACACTTTTGAGCACTGGCTCTGTTAATAAAGTTGCAATTAACGTAAGAAAAGTTGTTGAAGAAACCTTATCTTGCAACGCTTGTAGTATCATATTAGCACATAACCATCCACGAGGGCTTGCACTTCCATCTGATTGCGATATTGACGCAACAATAAGCCTCAAAAAAGGGTTAAAACACCTTGATATAAGGCTTGATGACCATATAGTTGTGTCGGGAAAAACTTTTATTTCCATTAAAGAGCTAAACTTGCTTGATGATTAATCTTTTTTAGTTGTTACTTTTTTAACATTTGATAATGGGGAAGCCTTAGCCGCATCTTTTAGGTTATCATTTGACAAATGTGTGTAAATTTCGGTTGTCGCAATACTTTTATGTCCTAAAATTTCCTTTAAGACTAATGGGTCAACATTACCGTGTTGATACATTAAAGTGGCAGCTGTATGCCTTAATTTATGTGTTGTAATACCTTGATTTTCAAGTCCAGCGGATAGTAACGTTTCTTCGACAATTTGTTGTACACGACGTTTGCTTATCCTTTTTTTTTGCTTAGATAAAAACAGTGCGTTTTGCTCTTTTGAAGTGATTTCGCGTCCGCTTTTTATGTAATTATTCACTGCTGCCATACAAGCATCATTTAAGTAAACAATTCGCTCTTTTTCTCCTTTGCCGAAAAGTCTTAACGTTGAATTTTCAAAAGAAATATCGCTTATATTAAGCCCAACAAGCTCTGATAATCTCATTCCGCAGTTTAAAAATAATGTCAAAATGCAGTAATCACGAAGTTCAAAAGTTGAATTTACACTTGACAATAATTCCAAACTATTTTCTAGTGACAAATGCTTAGGCAATTTATTTTTCACAGTTGGAAGCTCTAAGTCAATAATTGGATTTGTGTCAATTATATTTGCTTTTTTGTGCAAAAAATTGAAAAACTGCCTTAAAGCTGATGCTTTCCGCGCCCGTGTTGCAGTGGAATTTGACAATTCATTTGATGTGAAGTACAGGAATTCATAAGCATCATTTAATGTAAATTTTTTAATTAAATCAACTGGGAAGTCAGAAATAGTAATTTCCTCAAAAGCAAGATTTTCTGGAACTAAATTATTTATCTTTTTGACATAACGCAAGAACAATCTTAAATCGATGTAATAAGCCTCCACCGTTCGTTCGCCACGGCCTTTTACAACTTTAAGATAAAACAAAAAATTCTTCAAAAATTCGGGACAATCATTCATAATAAAACTCCAATTAATATTTAATTTTGTTGAGTAAGAAATTTTAGATAAGTTTAGATTTGTGAAATTGGCAATTTAAGTTATCTAATAATTATTTCACTCCCCTTAATTGCACTAAATTTTTATTTAGTGCAATTAACTATAAGTTATTATAACATTTTAAATGCAGTTTGTCAATGTGATTTTACCACTTCCCTAAATAAAAATAAAAAATGCTAAGGCATAAAACCTTAGCATTTAATTATTACAAATTATTCAGCAGTTTCGTCTTCATCAACTTCGTCAATTTCTTCATCTTGAAGTAAAGCTCTCATTGAAAGGCTAATTCTTTGTTTGTCATAATCAATTTCAGTAATCTTAGCTTCAACAACTTGATCAACTTTCAATAAGTCAGCAACGTTGTTAATTCTTTGATTAGCGATTTGTGAAATATGAATTAGTCCGTCAACTCCAGGAATGATTTCAGCAAAAGCACCGAAAGTTGTAACTGAAACAACTTTTACAGTTGCAACTGAACCAATTTCGTATTGTGTTTTGAAGATTTCCCATGGATTGTCCGCTTCTTTTTTGTAGATAAGTGAAACTTTTTTAGTTTCTCTATCAATTTCTTTAACTGTAACTTCAATTTTATCACCAATACTAACAATGTCAGATGGCTTTTTAATTCTATTCCAAGTTAAGTCAGTTTTTCTGATTAGACCGTCAACGCCGCCTAAATCAACAAATACACCATAATCAGTGATAGATTTAACTTCACCAACTAAAGTTGCGCCTTCTTCAGTGCTTTCGAAGAATGCAGTTTCTTGAACAGCTTTTCTGTCTTTAAGCACAGCTCTAATAGAACCAACAGCTCTTGAACGGTGTTCGTTTACTTCAATAATTTTGAATTCAACAGTTTTCTTAGCTAAATCTTCGATGTTTTCATCACGACGCATTGTAGCTTGTGAAGCTGGAATAAATACTTTAACTTCGTTATAAGAAACTAAAATACCACCTTTAACTACATTAGTTACAATACCAGTTAAAATTTCTTCAGTTTCTTTAGCTTTCATAACTTTTTCAAAGCCAACCATAGCGTCAACTTTTTTCTTTGAAAGTGTAACAATACCCTCTGCATCGTTAATTTTAATAACGATTAAATCGATTTCATCGCCAACACTTAGAATGTCGGAAGGTTTTACATTTGGGTTGTCAGATAGTTCAGCCATAGGTATGTAACCTGTGTGCTTAGTTCCAATATCAACGATTACTTCGTTGCTATTAACTGAGGTTATATAACCTTTCACCCTATTCCCTGTGTATATTTTCTTCAAAGACTGCTCAATAGCTTCCTCGAAATTGAATTCCTCTTCCTTGTTTTTAATAATTTCACTCATTGTTGTTCCTACCTCCTTGATTATATAAGCCGGAGTCGATGCCCCAGCAGATATCCCAATATTTTTTGCATCATTAAAATCTATAGTATATAATTGAGATTTATTTTCAATATGATAACTTGTACAAATCTGACTACAAATATCAAACAATTTTTTAGTGTTTGAACTTTCATAACCACCGACAATTATCATAATATCGGAATTTTTAGCAAGTTTTAATGCCTCTGCTTGTCTTTTTTCAGTAGCATCACAAATAGTGTTAAAAATTTCCGCATTTGGGACAGTTTCATTTAACAACAGAATACACTTATCCCATATTCTACTATTATACGTTGTTTGAGCCACAATTGCAACCTTTTTTTCAATAAAATTTATATTTTTTACTAAAATTTGTGATAGTTCATATAAATTTGAAAAAAAATGGGGAGTTTTTTTGCAGTGTCCAGTAATTGCAACTACTTCTGGGTGTGATTTTTCCCCAGCAATTAAAATTTCATATCCGTCACTTGATTTTTCATTTACAATTTTGTGTATTTTTGAAACAAAAGGACAAGTAGCATCTTTGTAATTTATCCCCGATTCCTCTAATTCCGAATAAACAGACTTCCCTACTCCATGAGAACGAATTATAACTGTACTATTTTTTGGTAAATCTTTTACATTATTTACAGAATATACACCATTATTTTCTAAATCTTTTATTACGTCAGGGTTATGTATTATCGGACCAAGAGTTGAAATGACATCTTTTCCGTTAATACTATTGTACACCATATTTACCGCCCTGTCTACCCCAAAACAAAATCCTGAGGATTTAGCAATAAAAATTTTACAATTTTCACACTTTGTCAACATTATTTTCCACCAATTCCGTTATTGCGTCCATAATTTTCCCTTTTAACCTCTTTAAATCACGAGGAGAATTTAATTTTAGTTCAGAAGCTTTTATCGGAACTCCATAAGTCACGATAATTTTACTTCTAAATTTCAATTTTCCAGTAAAGCTAATTGCAACAGGAATAACGTCTGAACCGACTTTTGATGCAATCAAAGCAACACCAGACTTCCCTTTTCCTACAGTACCGTCTTTTGAGCGAGTACCCTCAGGGAAAATTAGTAAATTATTTCCGTTGCAAATACGTTTTACAGACTCGTCAATTACCGCCATGTCCCCTTTTCCACGTTCAACAGGAAAAGCTCCAAAAGTACGTATTAAAAGCGCAAAAGCTTTTTTTCTAAACAATTCTTCCTTTGCCATAAAACAACAAGGAATTTTCCCGCCTAAAGCCACAATTATAGGGTCAATATAAGTCCTGTGATTACAAGCAAATACGTATCCTCCGTCTTTAGGAATGTTTGATTTTCCTTCATATTTTAAATTATAACAAATTTTAAAAACTCCTAAAATAAAAAGCTTTAAAATTCCATAGAAGAATAACTTTGCCTTTGATTTTTGCTTTTTGGAAGCATTAATTTTAATTAAATCAATCTCTTTTTGAACATAATCTAAAAGTAAATCCGTCGATTTTTCAAGAGTATTTGCTGAAGTATCAAATAAATACGCGTCAGAAGCTTGTTTTAATGGAGCAATTTCCCTCTCGCTATCCTGTCTATCACGTTCAATAATTTCAGCTAAAACCTTGTCATAATCGTCAGTTTCCCCTTTTTCTTGAAGTTCAAGCAAACGCCTATTAGCACGCTCCTCAGGGCTTGCGGTAAGGAAAATTTTTATGTTAGCCTCAGGTAAAATCACAGTACCAATATCTCTACCGTCGATGATTATATCATTATTCTTAGCTAAATCTTGCTGAAAATGCAATAAAAATTCACGAACTTCTTTAACTGAAGAAACATCGGAAGTTGCCATAGAAACCTCAGGAGAACGCAATTTTTCAGTAATGTCAACTCCATTTAAAATCATATGCTGTTTTTTGTCAATAAATTTCATTTCAAGGCTAATTTCATTTAAACTTTTAACAATTGCATTAGATTCAGTAGTAGAAATCCCTTTTTCAACAAAAAAATATCCGATACTACGGTACAAAGCTCCTGTATCCAAGTGAATTAGTCCAAATTTTTCAGCAATAGTGCGTGAAATTGTACTTTTACCTGCACCAGCAGGTCCATCGATTGCAATATTTATGGGCATAAAAAATCTCCCTCAAATTTTAATTAATAAGTTTGTTCACAAATGTCTTTGTAAGCTAAAAAAGCGGTTGAAAAAGCTATTTGCAAATTAAATCCACCGGTATAAGCGTCAACGTCCAAAATTTCACCGATAAAATAAAGATTTTGCACTAATTTTGACTCCATATTTTTCGGGTTGATTTCTTTTACAGCAACTCCCCCACTAGTGATAATTGCCTCCTCAATAGGTCGAAAACCCTTGATTTGCAAGGTTAATTTCTTGATTACATTAACAAGATTTCCACGTTGAATTTTTGTTATATCATTTACTTTTGTGTGTTCTTTTATCTCAGATAAATCCATTATAATAGGAATTAATTTTGTTGGAAGCAGTTTTGTTAGAACATTTTGAATTTCTCTGCCTTGATATTCCGCAAAATCACGTAAAATTCTATCATCAAGTTGCTTTTCACTAAGTCCTGACTTTAGGTCAATTTCAAGAGAAAACTTACCTTCTTCGAACTTTTGAATGTGCGAACTTGCTGACAAAACGAGAGGTCCAGAAACACCAAAATGTGTAAACAGCATTTCCCCTAATTCGCTATAAACTGGCTTTTTTTTCCCTACTTCACGCAAGGTTAAAGTAACATTTTTTAGCGATAAACCCATAATTTCAGCAGGATATTTTTCCTTTGTAACAAGTGGAACTAATGACGGAGTAAGCTTTGTCACAGTGTGCCCAACTTCAGTTGCAAACTTGTAACCATCTCCTGTTGAGCCTGTCAAGGGATAAGACTTGCCACCTGTTGCAACAATAACTTTATCTGCAAAAAAGCTGTCTTTACCGCATTTAACTCCTGTAGCAACACCATTTTCAACATTAATTGACGTTACAGCTGAATTTTTAATTGTAACACCATTTTTGTGCAAATCTTTTTCAAGGGCATGTACAATGTCTCCAGCCCTATCGCTAACAGGAAAAACTCTATTTCCACGTTCAGTTTTCAAAGGAACATTCAATTTCTCAAAATAATCCATTGTATCTTGAGCATTAAAAGTGTTAATTGCACTATATAAAAAGCGAAAATTCACGGGAATATTCTTCAAAATTTCCTCAGGTGAGCTGTTATTTGTCAAGTTACAGCGACCTTTTCCCGTAATCAGCAATTTTTTTCCTAAATTTTTATTCTTTTCAAGGAGCAAAACTTTCTTTTTTTTCCTTGAAAGTAAGGAAGAAACGAACATTCCAGCCGCTCCCCCGCCTACAACAATTATATCGTATTTCAAATTATTTCCTTTCAATCAAAAACAAAGTCTACTCGTACTTCTCGGTAGCCAAAGTCTACTCGTACTTCTCGGTAGCCAAAGTCTACTCGTACTTCT
>CAYJLB010000025.1:0-20872 GCA_964370845.1 uncultured Oscillospiraceae bacterium | reverse complement strand
CAGTAGCCAAAGTCTACTCGTACTTCTCAGTAGCCAAAGTCTACTCGTACTTCTCAGTAGCCAAAGTCTACTCGTACTTCTCGTAGACTTGATATTCTTCCCACATATTTTCTAGCTTTGATAAATTTTCCGAAACTTTTCCTTTATTCTTAATGCTAAGTGCCACTAGTAGTGCGTTTATAATTGACAAAGGAGCTACAAATGAATCTACAAATGACATCATATCACTTTGCGCAAATAGGGAAATATTTGCGTATTTAGTCAATGGTGAGGAATTATTATCTGTCAAGGCAATTACCTTTGCACCATTATCTGAGGCATATTTAAATGCAGAAATTGTAAGCTTTGAGTATCGTGGAAAACTAATCCCAATGATAACATCATCTTTCCCAATTCTTACGATTTGTTCAAACAATTCACCTGTGCTAAGGGGATTAATTTGTCGCACATTATCAAAAATCAAGTTCATATTATAACTCAAGAAATTTGCTAAAAAAGATGCACTTTTTGCTCCTATAATATAGATGTTTTTAGCTTTAACAATTTCTTCAGTAGCAAGGTTAAACTTAGATGTATCACAATTTTCAAGGGTTTTTCTAATCTTTTCAATATCCTGATTTAACACAGTTTCTAAAATATTTTCATCGTTTATATTATTCGCAGCAACTTCAAGTCGTTGCACTGAAGTAAGTTTAACTTTCATAAAAGCACGAATTTCTCGTTGAAGTTCGGGATAACCTTCAAATCCAAGTTCTGTCGCAAATCTAACTACTGTAGATTCGCTAATTCCAACGTCTTTCCCAAGTTTTGACGCTGTAAAGTAAGCTACCTTGTCATAGTTATCAAGGATATATTTTGCAATAAGTCGATGACTTTTGGAAAATGAACTCATATTTTCTTCAATTAAATTTAATAAATTATTCTGCATTAACAGCTTCCTTTCTTTTTAAAAAGTAAGTCTTGTTTTTCTTTGATTTTTTTTCGTCTATTTTCAGTTTCAGCTTCATCAATTCTATAAATATTATTCTCAATAACCAAAACGTCACCTTCTTTAGCAGTTACTGGTAAAAACAATATATCAATCTCCACTTTTTCATCATCATTATAACAAACAGCTATATTTTCTTCAATCCTATCAATTATTATCATTCAACCGTTCCCTCAAATTCTTCCATGCCTTTTTCCAATGAAAATTGAACTTCATTATCTTCTGAATAAGCAACAATATTTCCATTTATGTCAGTTCTAAATATGTAGTCAGTGTTTCGATTAATCCTCTCTACAACTTCATCATTAGGGTGCCCATATTTGTTATTTGCTCCACAAGAAATTACTGCCATAAGAGGCAAAGTATCGTTTAAAAACGGTCCCGTTGAGGAAGAAATACTTCCGTGATGAGCAACTTTTAGTACAGAAGTTAAGAGTTCACCATGTACAATGTTTTCATCATTAAGCATATCTGTTTCTCTTGCGGCTTCAATATCTCCTGTAAATAAAAATGTATTTTCTCCATGAGCAATTTTAGTTACAATTGAGTAATCGTTAAGGTTGTCATATTTTTCCGTCGCAGTGTAAAAAGTCATCTCTAAAACACCAACTTGAACTTTTTCTTGCATAGTTGGAACAGTAATTGATAAACCTTTATTTTCTACAGCTTCCAAAAATCCTTCATAAGTTTTTGAAGTAGGAATTAAATCATCAGGAATTTCAGGTGCATAAATTGTACCAACATCATAATTTTCAATAACCTCAGCAAGTCCTCCAATATGGTCAGCATGCGGGTGTGTAGCGATAATATAATCAATATCCTCAACACCATATTGCTCCAAATAAAATAGAACTTTATCGCCGTATTCTGGCTCACCAGCGTCAATTAAAATTACATCGTCACCGGAAATTATTATGGAACAATCCCCTTGCCCAACGTCAATATAACTTACTGAAACCTTGCTGTTATCAAGAGCAACAGTTTCCTCACTTCGCAAACCGAAAATATCTAAAATCTCATTTACTGACATAGTTCCTGATAAATCAAGCCCTAACACAAGCATTGCTAATGCTAAAATTAAGCCAATAAACCCTGTTAAAATTTTATTTGAGGTATTTTTGCCTCTATCTTGATATCTACGTTTTCTTGCCATTCCTATGTCCCCCACTTCTTCTCGATTTATTTTTGTTTGTTGGACTATATTTCACAACTTTATTTTTTTGCGACAAGGCATATTCACGACTTGGCGCAACTAAAAATTCATTTCCATTTCCAATTAAATCAGTTCTCTTAATTTTTTTGAGTATATCAATAATTCTTTGTTGATTTTGCGGTTTATAATATTGCAATAAAGCACGTTGAGCAGATTTTTCCTCACGAGTTTTAGCAACATAAACTTTTTCCATTGTATAAGGGTCAAGTCCTGTGTAGTACATACAAGTGGAAATAGTCCCAGGAGTAGGATAAAAATCTTGCACCTGTTCAGGGCGAATTTTCAATCCTTTTAGGAATAACGCAAGGTCAACAGCTTCTTTTATAGTGCTTCCTGGGTGAGATGACATTAAATAAGGAACTAAATATTGCTCTTTTTTAACTTTTTTAGTTATAGTATAAAACTTTTCTTGGAACTTTTTATATGCTTCAATATGCGGTTTTCCCATTTTATCCAAAACTACCGCAGAACAATGTTCAGGGGCAACTTTAAGCTGACCACTGACATGATTTTTCACAAGTTCAGTAAAAAATTTATCATCTTTATCTTCAAGGAGATAATCATATCTAATGCCCGAGCGAATAAACACTTTCTTTACACCTTTAATTTTACTTATTTTTTGTAAAATGTCAAGGTATTCTTGATGTTTTACTTCAAGATTTTTGCAAGGAGTAGGTGCTAAACATTTTTTTTCTTTGCAAAGCCCGTGTTCTAACTGCTTTTTACAAGCAGGTGCTCTAAAGTTTGCAGTTGGTCCCCCAACATCGTGAATATAACCTTTAAAGTTATTTTTTGAAGCTAATTTTTCAGCTTCTTCTAAAATTGAGTTTTCACTTCTTGTTGTAATTTTCCTTCCTTGATGCAAGGCGATGGAACAAAAATTGCAAGCTCCGTAACAGCCACGATTATGTGTAATTGAAAATTCTACTTCTTTAATAGCAGAAATTCCACCAGTTTTTTCATAAATTGGGTGGTAAGTTCCAACAAATGGAAGTTTATATATTTCATCAAATTCTTCAGTAGTCAAAGTTGTTGTAGGAGGGTTTTGTACAAGCATTTTCTTTCCGTGACGTTGTGTAATAACTTTGCCATAAACCTCGTCTTGCCACAAATATTGTTGCTTAGTAGCCTTTGCATACAGTTCGTGAGAAGTAGAAATTTGCTCAAAACTTGGACATTCTGCACTCCCATAAGGAGTATTTACAGGGTCAGTTAAAAAAGCTGTTCCACGAATATCGGTCAAATCACTAATTTTTTCACCATTTTTCAATCGTGTAGCCATTTCAACAATTTGATGTTCACCCATTCCATAAATGAGAAAATCAGCCTTACTATCAACTAAAATTGAAGGTAAAACCTTATCGTCCCAATAATCGTAATGGGCAAATCTACGAAGTGATGCCTCTAAACCGCCAATTATAACAGGGCAATTTGGATATAGCTTTTTAAGTGCGTTTGAGTACACTGTAACCGCTCTATCAGGGCGTTTGTTATTCAGTCCACCCTCGGAATATTCATCTTTATCCCGTCTAACTTTCGCAACAGAATAATGAGCAACCATTGAATCCACATTCCCAGAGGAAACTAAGAATCCAAGTTTTGGCTCACCAAAAATTTTATAACTATCTAAATTTTGATAATTGGGCTGTGGAATAACTCCAACTGTAAACCCTTTGCTTTCAAGCAATCTTGTAATAATTGCCATACCAAAACTTGGGTGATCCACATATGCGTCACCGGAAATATATACAAAGTCAAATTGACTTATATTTTGTTCTTCCATTTCTTTTTTTGAAATAGGTAAAAATTTGCTCATAAAACGTTTCCTCTCTTGCTAAACCAGTTTTTTTTCAAAAACAAACGAACTATCCTCTTTTGAATAAAATTTTTCACACACAAAAGTAAATCCACACTTTTTTGTGTAAAAATTATAATTTCTTTTTGAATAAGAGGGTGTTTCTACTATCCATTTTTTTTCTTTTGAATAATGATTTTCCATATATTCCCATACTATAAGTCCAAGACCTTTGTTTTTTTCTGTTGGATTAATAAAAATCATATCAAGGGTGCAAATTTCCCCTTCATCTTTAACTGAAAAAGCGCCAATAATTTTTCCCTCTGACAAAATTTTACTTGAAATAAGTTCAGGATTTTCGTTAAGTTTTCTTATCAAACTTCCGTCATCATAACCCTTAGGACCATCTTCAAGTAAGTCAGTATGCATTTTTGTGTCATCGTCAAAAGCACGTTTCATTATTTCAGTTAAAGTGTTGTAATCTTCTTCATATATTGCTTCAAAACTTAGCATTTTTAATCTTCCTCATATATTCATTGGCAAATTTTTCATAAACTTGTCCAACTCCCTTTGATTTTTTATAACAAAAGTTTTTTCTTTATATTGTGTTATAATTCTCTTATATTTATTTATTACAGATTTTTTTCTGCCATTATGCAAAAGCCACCAAAGAAATTCCCTGTCAATTTTTTCTATGCAACCGTCAGTGATACTTTCTCTATTCCTATTTTTATATGTAAAATTTCTTTTATGAGCACGATAAAGGCAATTAATTCGGTTAAAATTCATAAAAATTATGTAATCCGCTTGCTGTAATCGTTCTTTTTGATAAAGTTTTGTATAATTTCCGTCAATAACCCAGTTATCATTATTATTAAGGAATTTCTCAACAATTTCAAGGCTTTCACTACTCTCTCTTTCATTCCAACTAGCAAGCCAATGAACTGTATCTAAGTATAAAAGAGGAATTTTATATTGACTAGACAAAAATTTTGCTAAAGTAGATTTTCCGCTTCCTGAATAGCCAATAATTGCAATTTTCATACTTGTAATTCCTTTCTATATTTTTTTGGTTTTATCGGACAAGGCAAGCCTTGTCCCTACATTTAATTTTGCACCCTAAAATTTATAGAAAATTGGGTTATGCATCATTATTGTTTTGTAATCGACTTTCATACCACATTTCTTTTGTCATAAGGATTTTTCGTGGTTTTGCTCCGTCTTGCTCCCCTACTATTCCCATTGCATAAAGCTCGTCCATTATTCTTGCAGCTCTCGCATAACCTAGTTTTAATCTACGTTGTAGGAAAGAAGTTGAAGCCTGTCCAGTTTCAATGACAACTTCAATTGCTTTTTCAATCATTTCATCGGAGGAATCTATTGAACCCCCGCCGCTTTCTCCCTTTTCACCTTTTGGAACAGGAGCATTCTTTTCAATTTCTTCCATAATTCCGTCATCATAGTCAGCTTTAATTTCATTTTTGATGAAAGCAACTACATTTTCTACTTCTTTATCGCTAACAAAACAACCTTGTACACGAGTAGGCACAGGGGCTCCATAAGCTGAATAAAGCATATCTCCTCGACCCAGTAGTTTTTCTGCTCCCGCTCCGTCAAGGACTGTTCTTGAGTCAATTTGGGAGGAAACTGCAAAGGCAATTCTACTCGGAATATTTGCTTTAATAATACCAGTAATTACGTCAACTGACGGTCTTTGTGTTGCAATTACAAGGTGCATTCCAGCCGCACGAGCAAGTTGTGCAAGACGACAAATTGCTTCCTCAACATCTTTTGCTGCTACCATCATAAGGTCTGCAAGCTCGTCAATTATAATAACAATTTGTGGCAAAGGCTCAAGTCCCTCAGTTTTTTCAGCTAGCTCATTGTAACCAGTCAAATTTCTAACATTATTGTCAGCAAATAATTTATATCGCTTAGTCATTTCAGTAACTGCCCAAGATAAAGCGCCAGCCGCCTTTCGTGGGTCAGTTACAACAGGAATTAAAAGATGTGGAATTCCGTTGTAAACTTCAAGTTCAACCATTTTCGGGTCAATCATAAGTAAACGCACGTCCTCAGGTGAAGAACGGTATAGTAAACTTATAAGAATTGAGTTAATACAAACAGATTTACCTGACCCAGTAGCACCAGCAATTAAAACGTGAGGCATTTTCGCAATGTCAGCAACCACGGTATTACCCGTAATATCTTTCCCTAAAGCAAAAGCGATAGAACTTTTCGCGTCAGTAAATTCTTTAGATTCAAGCATTTCACGCATTGTAATAACATCAACCTCATTATTTGGAATTTCAACACCTACCGCCGCTTTTCCAGGGATAGGAGCTTCAATTCTAATACTTTTCGCAGCAAGGCTCATTTTTATATCATCAGTTAAATTTGTAATTTTGCTAACTTTAACACCAGCCGCTGGTTGAAGTTCGTAGCGAGTAACCGCAGGACCACGGCAAATGTCCACAATTCTAGTTTGTACACCAAAACTTTTTAATGTATCAACTAATGTTTCTGAGTTATTTTTAAGTTCAATCTGAGTGTTTTCGCTAATATTGCTACCTGTTCCAGCTTTTAAAATTGAAATCGGAGGGCTTTTATACATATTAATAGTATTATCTTTTTCATAAAGACAAGTTTGACCATTATCGTCTACAATTATTGATGAGGATTTTTCAGCAATTTCATTCTTTTCCTTGTCCTTTAAGGCTTTAATTTCCACAGCTTTAGTGATAATGTTTGCAAGTTCAGGGTCTTCAGTGGTTTTAGCTGCTTCAATAAGCTTGTCCTCTGTTACTTTTGGAGAAATTACTGGGTGCATAGGTAAAATGTCCTTTTCCTCCTCAATTGGAGCAGTATCCATTTTAACTTTAACTTTTTTACTTTCCTCAGAAAATTTTTCAGCTTCTTTTTGTATAGCTTGTTCAATTGTCAATGCGTTTTCATCAACAATTTCTTCCTCAATAACTTTTGTAAATAATCCGCCTTTTTTCTCTTTAACTTTTTTGACAGGTTTTCTTTTTGTAACAAACGGGTCGTCAGCTTTTTGTTCAGGAACAGTTTTTCTTTCAGGATAAACAACTTCTTCTTCTTCAAATTCCTCATATTCACGTCTTTTAAAAGGTTTAGCAAAGAATTTGAAAATTTGAATTAAAGACAAATTTGCAAGTAAAATAAAGAAAATAAGGATTAAAATTACTGCAATAATAATTGCTCCAACCTTACCAAACAAAAGAATTAAAGGCACGCCGATTATAGCGGAAGCAAGACCTCCACCTCGTAAAGCTAAACCATCACTAAGTAAAATTTGTATATTTTCCCAAATATCGTCAGTAAAAACGTTGTCGGAAAAAATAATTTGTGTTATTCCAGAAAATAGAATAATTAGAATTATCCCCTCAAAAACCTTACTCATAATAGAGTGTTTATTTTTTTCAAGGGCAATCATAACCGACGCATAAATAACAATTAAAGGCACTAAATAAGCCGAAGTTCCAAAGAATGAGAGTAAGCCATTATGTATTGTTGTCCAAAGTGCGTCCCCTTTTATAAATGTAAAGAGAGCGAGCAAAATCCCAGTGAAAAACATTATTATAGCGACTGCTTGCTTGTTTACAGGTTTTTTAGCTGGAACTTTTTTGGTAGCAGTTTTACTATTTGTTCCCTTTGTCCCCGTAGTTTTTTTTCTTGTGGTAGTAGTTTTTTTATTTCCATTTGTTGTTGCCATTCAAATGCCCATTCCTTTCTTGATTGTTTTAATAGAACTAAAGTTAATGCGATTTTGCCACGCCAGTTTCTTTGTGGCAAAATTTCGGTCGGCAAAGAACTTTAGTTCTTTTTGACCGAAAAGCACAAAACTCATGTTTGAAACTTTGTTTCAAACTAAATTCCCTCCGATTGATTTTCTATATTAACTTAAAAGTGAAACAATGTTTTGTCCATTAACATGCTCAATTATTGCAATTGTAATAACAATAACTCCAAGTGCTAGTGTATAGTAGCCAAAAAGTCTAAATTTATTTGATTTAAGTAGCCATTTTACTAAGAAAATTGCAAATAAACCAGAAATTGCTGAAACGAAAAACCCTATAATTAGTGGTAAAATTTCTATTGTTGCTTCAGAAGATGAAAAGGATAAAATCTCCACTAAAGCACCCGCTAAAATTACAGGAATTCCTAAAATAAATGAATATTCAATAGCAGTTTCCCTTTTCATTCCGCAAAAAAGACCAGAAGCAATAGTTGAACCTGAACGTGATACACCTGGAGTTAAGGCAATTCCTTGAAAAAAGCCAACTGTTAAGGCATCTTTCACTGTCAAATCTTTCTCAGTTTTGTTTTCTTTCATAGTTTTTGTTGTAAGCAATAAAATTGTACCCGTGTACAAAAATGCAATTCCCTCAACTAAAATGCTTGCATCGTTTGCAATTCCGCCAAACACATCTTCAAATATGTAGAATATGAATAGTGGTAGAATTGAAATTATAATCATTACAATCATTCTACGTTCACCATTCATAGTTTTCCACTTAAATTTTCCTGTAAAAATATCTTTTATCATAGCGAAAAATTCAATTATAAGCTTTAATACTGTCTTTCTAAAGGCAATAAAAATAGCTAATAAAGTGCCAAGGTGCAAGACCACTGACACTAAAAGCTTTGTTTCACTCTCTGAATTTAAAAAATGTTGGAATAAAGATAAATGCCCCGAACTGGACACAGGCAAAAACTCTGTAAATCCTTGTACTATCGCTAAAATTATAGTGTTAATTATTTCTGTCATTTATAATTATAACCTTTCTATCTGGATTGTTTTGTTACCACCAATATAAAATCCGACCTCGCGGGTAGATTTTTTTAATTTCACAACTTAGGAACGTAGGAATGGGTCAAGCGTCACGCTTATCTCGCAGAAACAAAGTTTTTTGCTTGTTTACTACTTTCTACATTTGCTTATCTCTACAAAATCCGACCTCGCGGGTAGAAATTCTCCTATTTCACAAGGTAAAAACGCGGGAATAACAACGGGGTTGCCCCGTTGGGAAATGATGCAACGTCACGTTGCCTAAATAATAAGTTGGGTCGGTGGTAAAAAAATATGGATTTGGCACATTTGTTGTATTACTAGCATTATTTGAAGTGTTATATTGCTCATCTCTAAAAATATCATATTCGCTAATTATTGTGTGAAGAACCATTTTTATGACCATTCCTTTCTGCACATTTTGGGCGGTTTTGCCACAACAGTTTTTAATGTGGCAAAATTCGTGTCCGTTTGACACGAAAGCACAAAACTGCGGTTTGAAAAATCTTATTTTTCAAACTTATTCCTCCTTGTCAGCATAGGGTCTAGGTGTTTCCTCAATTAATTTATATAAATATTCAATGGCTGAAGAAAGTCCTCCAAGCTGGTCAATTAAACCCTCTTGAACAGCTTTATCTCCGTCCAAAACTGTCCCAACGTCCATAACAAGTTCACCAGTTTGCATCATAAGCTCACGAAATCTATCAGCAGTTATGCAACTATTTTCGGAAACAAAACGTACAATCCGTTCTTGCATTTTGTCAAAATAAGATAAAGTTTGAGGAACTCCAAGAACTAGCCCGTTCATTCTAACAGGGTGAATAGTCATAGTTGCAGATGGAACAATAAAACTTTTCTTCGCACAAACAGCCAAAGGTACACCGATAGAATGTCCTCCACCAACAACAATCGAAACAGTAGGAGTTTTCATACTTGCGATAAGTTCAGCAATTGCAAGTCCCGCTTCAACGTCACCACCAACAGTGTTAAGAATAATCACAAGTCCCTCAATAGTCCTATCTTGTTCAATAGCAACTAAAGCAGGAATAATATGCTCATACTTAGTAGTTTTATTTGAAGCTGGCAAAATATAATGCCCCTCAACTTGCCCTATTACACTAAGGCAATGGATTAAATGCTTAGAATTTTGACTGTCAAATTGTCCTAAAGAAACAATTTCATCGTTTATTTCAGCGGAATTAGCACTATTCTCGTGATTTTCTTCATTTTCACAACAATTATTTTTAATCATAAAATATGACCGTCCTTTCAAGTGCATAAAAATTATAAATTTACACAAATATATTCTATGCAAAAAAGGCTTTGTTCATACTTTAATATTATAACATTTTTTAAAATATTGTCAATGACAATAAAAAAACATAAAAGTTATATATTTTTCTAATAAAAAGCTATTACTGTGAAATGTGAACAAATTATTAATTCAAATTGCATAAAATTTAACAATTATATTTTCGAAAAGTGTTTGCTTTTTTTGAAATATTTGTTATAATATAAATAGTGATAAATTATGAAATATCGACTTTTTCTGCAATACAATTTATTTTTATATTAATATTAGTATATTTATACTTTAAATTTTATACTTAATTTACAAAAAATCATTTATAAAACTTAATTTTAAATTATAAAATCTTACTAAATCGTTTAAGGTGTGATAATATTATGAAGAAAAATGATGGACTTATTTTAGGGCTTAAATTCACTTCAATGATAATTGGACCTCCTATCGTTTGCATTTTTATTGCACTGTTTTTAATGGATAGATTTAATATTGGAAACTGGGTTATGGCGGTTGGTATTGTTTTATCTGTTATTACAATTATCTTTAATATGATAAATTTTGCTAAAGAGGCGATTAATATTTCTAAAAACAATGATAGGAGCAGTGATGATGATAACAAAAGAAATCAAAGCTGACCTCAAATTACTTTACATTGAAACTTTTATAATGGTAATTATTTCTTTTTTAATTTCACTATTTTGGGGATTTGATTTATCCTTATTAATTGGTTTTTTAGTAGGATATTTGTATTCTTGTTTTTCTCTTTTTCATATGGGTTATACTGTTTCAAAGAATGTAACTAAAGAAATTTCTGTTGCAAAACGCAGTATGAACATAAATTATGCAGTACGTTATGTCTTATTGGCTATTTTAGCGGCAATTGCAATTCTGTTAAATCTGTTCAGTCCTATTGGGCTGTTCGTACCTGTTTTTTTTCCTAGAATTGCAATTGGCTTTAATATAGTATTTTTCAAGGGAAGGAGGTAAAAAATTATGGAACTGGATCTAAAAGGCCCTAAGATATCCTTTGAAATACCTTTTATTGAAGGAGCGGTTGTTACTGAAACTACGATTATCCAATGGATTGTTATGTTATTTATAATGGTAGTAATACTAATTTTAACACACAATATGCAAAGAATTCCTACAAAAAGACAAGTTGTTGCTGAAGCGATAGTAAAATCTGTAAACAACCTTGTTGAGGTGAATATGGGCAAGAAAATGAAAGGTTTCGCACCTTACATTGCTGCATTATTTGCTATGATACTTTTTGGTTCATTAGTAAGTTTAGTTGGACTTAGAAGTACAACGGCGGATATTAATATCCCAATCACCTTCGCTTTAATGACATTCATTTTAATAACGTTCTTTAAGTTTAAGAACAACGGTTTTCTCGGATATTTTGCGGAATTTGGTAAGCCGGTAGTGTTCATATTCCCTATTAACGTTTTGAGTGAAATTGCTACTCCTGTTTCAATGTCACTCCGTTTATTCGGTAATATGTTCGGTGGTATGGTAATCACAGGGCTCATTTATGCAGCATTAACTGCAGCAGCGGGAGCACTTGGATCATCAATCCCATTTTTATCAGTCGGTATTCCCGCGATTTTGTCAATTTATTTTGATATCTTCGTAGGTTTTATCCAGTCATTTGTATTTGTAATGCTTACCCTTGTATATGTAGGTCAAGCAGCAAACACAGAAACTAATTAACTTAATAAAACACAGTTAAACGAACTGTAAATCAGAAAGGATTGGAATTTTTTATGGAAAATGCAATTGTTTTAGCAGGATGCGCAATTGGTGCAGGTTTATCAATGATCGCAGGTATTGGACCTGGTATCGGACAAGGTTATGCTGTAGGTAAAACTATTGAATCAATCGCTAGACAACCAGAAGCTCAAGGAGATTGTACAAGAACAATGTTTATCGGTTGTGCGGTAGCGGAATCAACTGGTATCTACGGTCTTGTAATTGGTCTATTATTATTATTCGTTGCTCCAGGTATGTTCACAGGAATGATTGGATAAGATACCAATAATTATTTAGTTTAATCCAATTAAAGGAGGATGAATTAACTTGGGATTTCAAGATTTAGTTTATATTAATCCTACTACAATTATATTGGCTATTGGTAACTTGTTAGTTCTTACCCTTTTCCTTAGACATTTTCTGTTCAAACGAGTAAATAAAATTCTTGAGGATAGACAAAAGGAAGTTACTGATGCATTTACAGAAGCTGACGAAGCGAAAGCTACGGCAAGAAAGCTTGAAGCTGATTATCAAGATAAGATTACTCTTGCAAAAGAAGAATCTGCTGATATTGTACAAGCAGCAACTGTAAAAGCACAACAACGTTCTGATGATATTATTTCTCAAGCAAAGTCTGAAGCAAATGCCCTTGTAACAAGAGCAAATGCTGAGATTGAAAAAGAGAAAAAGCACGCTATTAACGAAATTAAAGATGAAATTTCTAGCATTGCCTTTTCTGTTGCAGAAAAAGTTATCGAAAAGGAAGTTGATAAGAAGGACAACGATCGTCTTATCGAACAGTTTATTAATAGTGTAGGTGAGATTTGAAAATACGATTTTCAAACGCAGTTCAGTGTTAATTAGTACAGCTAATTTTTTCTCACTCTAATAAATAAAAGTGAAAAAAAGCACAGAACATGCAGAAAGGAATGGTTTTTCAATGGCAGAGCTTATTGAAAATGTATACTCAAAAGCATTATTCGAAATTTCTATTGAAAGTAATACACTTGATGACACATTAAAAGAACTTATTTCTATTGAGAAAATTTTTAATGAGAATGAGGATTTGTTAAAAGTACTCGCCTCCCCTTCTTTGAATGTTAGTGAGAAAATTACTATTATCGCTAATATTTTTGAAGGAAAAATTTCAAAAGATGTATTTAATTTCTTGAATGTTGTTGTTGAAAAAGGTAGAATTTTATCTATCTCAAAAATCGTTGATAGATTTATTGATTCTTATAACGATTATAAAGGCATTCTAGCTGTAAGTGTAACCACTACTATGCCACTCAGCGATGTTATTCGTGAAAAACTTATTGCAAAACTCGAAAAAATTTCGGGCAAAAAAATTAACCTTGAAGAAAATATCGACAAGGAAATTTTGGGCGGTATTGTTTTGAACTACAAAAACACGCAACTTGATGCAAGCTTAAAAACTAAGCTTAATTCATTACACTATCAAATTGATAACATTATAGCTTAAATTTATGGCTTAATGTTTACTATTGCATTATTTTAGATTATTGTTAATATTTTTCGATAATTTTAAAATTCTCATACTTCCAAAAGGAAAGGAATGTATTAAAAATGGATTTACGCCCTGATGAAATAGCAGGCATCATCAAAGAACAAATTAAAAATTACAGCTCAAAAATTTCCCTTACTGACGTTGGTACTGTTGTTACAGTTGGTGACGGAATTGCTAAAGTGCATGGAATTGAAAATTGTATTTCAGGTGAGCTTTTGCAGTTTGATGGCGATATCTATGGTATGGCACTTAACCTTGAAACAGACTTTGTAGGGGCAGTTATGCTTGGCTCTGAGGCTGAAATCAAGGAAGGAAGTCAAGTTAAGAGAACAGGAAAAGTTGTTTCTGTTCCTGTAGGAGATGACCTACTTGGTAGAGTTGTAAACTCACTAGGTTTACCAATTGATGGTAAAGGTGCAATACTTACTAATGAAGTTCGCCCAATCGAATCCCCAGCGCCAGGTATTATTAAGAGAAAATCAGTAAATGTGCCTTTACAAACAGGTATCAAAGCGATTGACTCAATGATTCCTATTGGCCGTGGTCAACGTGAGCTTATCATCGGTGACCGTCAAACTGGTAAAACTGCAATTGCACTTGATACAATCATCAACCAAAAAGGTAAAGATGTAATTTGTATTTATGTTGCCATTGGACAAAAACGTTCTACTGTCGCAAATGTTGTTGAAACCCTAGATAAAGCAGGAGCTATGGATTATACAATCATAGTATCCGCAACCGCTTCTGAACTTGCACCACTTCAATATATCGCACCATATACTGGCTGTGCAATGGCTGAGTATTTTATGGCACAAGGTAAAGATGTACTTTGTATCTATGATGACTTGTCAAAACACGCAGTTGCATATCGTGCATTATCACTACTACTTCACAGACCTCCGGGACGTGAGGCTTACCCTGGTGACGTATTCTACTTACACTCACGTTTATTAGAGCGTGCTGCTAATGTAGATGAAGCTTATGGTGGTGGTTCAATCACTGCGCTTCCAATTATTGAAACCCAAGCGGGTGACGTTTCTGCTTATATTCCTACAAACGTTATTTCAATTACTGATGGACAAATTTTCCTTGAATCTGAACTTTTCTACTCAGGTGTTAGACCTGCTGTAAACCCAGGTATTTCGGTATCTCGTGTTGGTGGTAATGCTCAGATTAAAGCTATGAAAAAAGTTTCCGGACAATTAAAACTTGCTTATTCTCAATATAGAGAACTTCAAAGCTTCTCACAATTCGGCTCTGACCTTGATAAAGACACAACTGAACGTCTTGCAAAAGGACAAAGAATTGTTGAAGTACTAAAACAAGGTAGAAATAGCCCTGTTTCAGTTGAACATCAAGTAACTATCATTTACGCTGTAATCAACAACTATTTAAGAGATGTTGATGTAAGTGACATTGGTGAATTTGAAGCTGATTTATTCAAATATCTTGACGAATCATATCCTGAAATTCCTGAATCAATCAGAACTACTAAGGATTTGACAAAAGAAACTGAAGAAAAATTAAAAGAAGCAATCACAGCTTTTACAAAGAAATTTATGTCTACAAAATAACGATTGAAGGAGGGGCAAAATGGCAACTGCCAATATGAAAGACGTTAAACGTCGTATAAAAAGTGTTGAAAGTACCATGCAAATTACAAAGGCAATGCAGCTTGTTGCTTCCTCAAAGCTAAGAAAGGCTAAAAAGCGTGCAGAAGATGCCCAGCCGTACTTTGATGCTCTTTATGAAACAATGTGCGATATTTCAAGAGATTCAATTTTCAAATCAATGTACACAAAAAACCGTGATGAAAAATCAACTTTATTGGTTGTCATTGCAGGTGACAGAGGTTTGGCAGGTGGATTTAATTCCAACGTATTAAAATCAGCTTTTTTAAGATGGCAAGAACTAAAGGAAAAAAATCGTGAAGTTCATTTTATGCCAATCGGAAAAAAATCTGTGGAATTCTTTGAAAAAAGAGGCGCTAATATATTGGAGAAATATCAGCAAATCGCCGAACCTTTAACCGTTTATGATGCAATGGATATCTCAAATGTAATCATAAATGCCTTTAAATCTGGTGTTATTGACAGAGTTGAGCTATATTTTACAACCTTTGTTTCTTCACTTGTGCAAGAACCTGAAGCTGTAAAAGTATTACCTGTTGATATGCCTGAAAACAAACCATCTGACAGAAGTCAAACTGTTTATGACCCTTCCCCTGTTGAAGTATTTGACGGGCTTATGCCACGTTATATTGCGGGAATTTTATACGGTGCAATTGTTGAATCTTTCGCTTCTGAGCAAGCTTCAAGACGTACCGCTATGGAAAATGCAAGCGACAATGCTGAGGAAATGATTAATAGTTTATCACTTCTATATAATAGAGCTAGACAAGCTACAATTACTCAGGAAATTACTGAGATTGTAAGTGGCTCACAATAATCTTTGGAAAGGAATGATCCCTTTTGCAAAATAAGAACATTGGTAAGGTTATTCAGGTTATCGGTGCTGTTATAGATATTAAATTCAACAAAGACAACCTACCTAACCTTCTTAATGCAATTGAAATTAACTTTAACGACCACGTTTTAGTAGTTGAAGTTGCACAACACATAGGCGACGATGTTGTTCGTTGTATCGCAATGAGTTCTACTGATGGACTTATGCGTGGTGTTGAAGCGGTTGATACAGGAAAAGCAATCTCTGTACCTGTTGGACCAAAAACTTTGGGAAGAATTTTCAACCTACTCGGTGAGCCTGTGGATAATGAACCAGCTCCAACTGATTGTGAGGAATGGGAAATTCACCGTGAAGCTCCTTCTTATGAAGAACAAGCTTCTGCTACTGAAATTCTTGAAACAGGAATTAAAGTAGTTGACCTTATCGCTCCATACTTAAAAGGCGGAAAAATCGGTCTTTTCGGTGGTGCGGGTGTAGGTAAAACTGTACTAATTCAAGAACTTATCGATAACGTTGCTAAACAACACGGTGGTATTTCTGTATTTACTGGTGTTGGTGAGCGTACTCGTGAAGGTAATGACTTGTTTAACGAAATGACTGAATCTGGAGTTATTAAGAACACTGCTCTTGTATTCGGACAAATGAACGAACCTCCTGGAGCGAGAATGAGAGTTGCACTTTCTGGACTTACAATGGCTGAATATTTTAGAGATGAAGAAAAGCAAGACGTACTTCTTTTCATTGATAACATCTTTAGATTTACTCAAGCTGGTTCCGAAGTATCTGCGCTTTTAGGTCGTATGCCGTCAGCTGTTGGTTATCAACCAACTCTTGCTACAGAAATGGGTGCTTTACAAGAAAGAATTACTTCTACAAAGAATGGTTCTATCACTTCTGTACAAGCGGTTTATGTACCAGCCGATGACTTAACTGACCCAGCGCCAGCTACTACTTTCGTTCACCTTGATGCAAAGACAGTTCTTTCAAGAAACATTGCATCACTAGGTATTTATCCAGCTGTTGACCCACTTGATTCAACTTCAAGAATTCTTGACCCTGACGTTGTTGGACACGAGCACTATAATGTTGCAAGAAGTGTACAATCTATACTTCAAAGATATAAAGAGCTTCAAGACATCATCGCTATTATGGGTATGGACGAGCTTTCTGACGAAGATAAATTAACAGTAGCAAGAGCGAGAAAGATTCAAAACTTCTTATCTCAGCCATTCTCAGTTGCTGAACAATTTACAGGTATGGAAGGTAAATACGTTCCTATTAAAGAAACTATTCGTGGATTTAAAGAAATTATTGAGGGTAAACACGATAATTTGCCTGAATCAGCATTTTTATACGTTGGTACAATTGAAGATGCGGTTGAAAAGGCAAAATCTAACAGTTAATACATTTTGAAAGGAATGATTAGATTTTATGACACCGTATAAACTTAAAATTGTTACTCCTGACAAAATGTTTTTCCATGGGGATACTGAGCAAATTGTTGCTCGTACCACTGAGGGAGATGTTGGAATTTTAGCTAAACATACTAGCTATATTGCAAATTTACCTGCTGGGCCTTTGAAAGTAAAAGTTGACGGACAATATAAAACTGCTGCTATTTCTGGTGGAGTTTTGATTGTTACAAATGATTTAGTTTCAGTTTTAGCTACTTCTGCTGAATGGGAAGATGATATTAATCTTGCTCGTGCAAAAGAAGCTGAACAAAGAGCTTTAAATATGCTAAAATCAGTTAATAGTGGTTCAGATTTTGAAAATGCAAAACTTGAATTAAAGAGAGCTGTTAACCGAATTAACATTGCAAGTAAATGAGCGCGGAGGAACTCCGCTGTTAATCCCGCACTAAAGCAAGATGAAGATTAGTAATTTTGTTTCTGCGAGGGCAACGTCACGTTGCATCCATTAGATTAGTGCGAAATTAGACAATTTATAACAAATAAAAAGTGCGAAGAATTTAATCTTCGCACTTTTTTTGTTTGTTTAACAAGTATTTATTCAAAAATATTTCTTTTCAAAGCTTTAAACCGACCGCTAATTGCAAAAACTTACAGTTTTCTTATTAGCTACTTTTTTGTGACGTTTAAATTTAAGCTTTGTTCGTCATAATTTTTTACAATGTCACATTTCTTTAATCTTCGGACAAAGAAATAATGTAATCGTTCTCTGTAAAAATAATTTTATCAGATTTATCTGGATTAACAACAATTTCATAACTGTTCCCTACTTGCTTTTTATATCCAATTGCAATATCATCATAATCTTTTAAAATTGAAGTAACTTCATAAAAGTCAATTGGAACGTTTAATTTTAGATATTGTGAAGCTTTTCTTATGTAAATTTCAGAGCCTTTATCACTTAAAAGTACATTAAATACAGTTGACAAATCTCTATTTTCAGAAATTTGAGTAAGAATTAAGTTAATGATATTTGAACCTACTACCAAGTCATTTACTTCAGTAACTTCAGCAAGTTTTTGGTTAGCAACGTCTTTCATTTCACTTGTAATATTGTAGTTTCTACCGAATTTTTGAGCAATATCACGCAAATGAATTAGTTTAAATAAAGTCATTGAGTCAGTAGTTTCGTCATCGTCTTCGTATTCACTTAACAGTAAAACGTGGTCAATATTATTTGATGTAAGATTTTCAAGGTTTCTTCTATCATTAGTGTCACAAACTTCAAAAGAAACTTCTACATTTTTCGTTTTTCCACTTAATTCATACAATTCTTCTTCAATTTCTTCATTAGCAACAATAATTTTAGACCCTCTGCAAAAATAATTATCAAGCTCTAAAACAATTTTTGCAAGCATTGGATTTACACCAATAATCAAAATATGTCCTGGTTCATCAACTACAGGAGTATTCGATTTTAAATCATCAATATTTTTTTCCTTATACTCAATTGGCTTTGCAACGCCGTCATCTTCAACCAATAAAATAAGGGTATCATCTTTTTGCATTTTCGTATTTCTAAGTGGATTAATGAAAATTTCTTCATTTCGTTTAAATCCGAAAACGATTGCTTTTTCAAACTGGTTAAGAACATCTTCAAAAGGAATTCCATCAAATTGTGGGAAATTTTCAAAATAAAGCTCGTCCCCATCGTAGTCAAATAGTTCAACTAATACATTAGAAAGTCCAGGTTGTCTACAAGATTGAGCGATAATTCTTGAAATTGCATCTTCAATTAATACTACTTCAACATTTCCTTGAGAAATAATTTTCAAAGCTTCATAATTAATTGCATCGTTAATTGTTACAACAATATGTGGCTTTTTAGAATATTTGTCAACACTATTTAAATATCTGTTCAATGCAATAACAGTTTTAATTGTCATAAAATCTCTTTTATCATTAACAATTATTGAACGACAATTTTCTAAAGAACATTTCTTTAACATGTGAGTGTCAGTGCTACTCCCTGTTCTGCAAATAATTCTTGTGTTTTTAAGGTCATCAATTTCATTTGCAATAGCTTCCTCAACCACTTCTTTTTCTTGTTCAGAAAGAATAACAATACAGCCATCTTTTTGATTTTCATTCGCAATTACAAGTTCAGAAATTATTGTAAAAATACTATTGTCAAAGCCTAGAATAACCACATGATTTTCTTCGATAACTTTTGAATTACCTTTTTTAAGGTTAGTAAGTTTTTCTTCAAAACCAGTGGTGATAATACCTATTAAGATACTAGTTACAAAAATACCACATAATGTAACAACTGACATAAGAATTACAAAAAATACGTCCCCAGTGTCCGCAGCTGTGATTGTACCAGCATCAATAATATGCATTAATGATGTCCAAATATTGCCATGCACCGAACCGTTCCCTGTTAACGCCATTACCAAACCTACACCGACAATTACAATTAAAGTTGCAAGGAATAAAATTCCTACTAAAGCAACTGCACCTTTTCCCATTAAATTATCGAACCAATACTGAATTTTTTCCCTGAAAGTAGTTTTCATACACTTCCCCCTAATAAAATATAATTTATTTAAACAAATATAAATCTATTTTACCATAATTTAGAAAAAAAAGCAATATATTTATCTTTGGTGATTTTTCATAAAAATGTTAGAAAAATTTTTTCACTCAAAAAATGAAATTTACATATTTAACTCTTGCAAATTCTTTAGCACTATGCTATAATAAAACAAATTGGATTTTATATATTTTTTTTACAAATTAAATCTAATTTTGTTATTTTTAGGCAAAAATATCACTTTAATTAGTTATTTTTCACGATTAATAGGATTTCGTGAAAATCTAAAATTTGAAAGGATTGGTACAAACAATGTCTTATGTAAGTAGTCAATTAGAAAATCTAAAAAAATTAAACAGTAGCGAACCTGAATTTATTCAAGCTGCTACGGAAGTTTTAACTTCACTAGAACCTGTTATCGAAGCAAACCCTCAATACGAAGCTGCTGGTATTCTTGAAAGAATTACTGAGCCAGAACGTCAAATTAAATTTAGAGTTCCTTGGGTTGATGATAGCGGTAAAGTTCAAGTAAACCGTGGTTATAGAGTTCAATTTAACTCTGCTATCGGTCCTTATAAAGGTGGATTACGTTTCCACCCTTCTGTAAACCTTGGTGTTATTAAATTCTTAGGTTTTGAACAAATTTTCAAAAACTCACTTACTGGCTTACCAATCGGTGGCGGTAAAGGTGGTTCTGACTTTGACCCTAAAGGTAAATCAGATAGAGAAGTTATGGCTTTCTGTCAAAGTTTTATGACTGAACTTGCTAAACATATAGGTGCTGACACTGACGTACCTGCTGGTGACATCGGTGTAGGTGCGAGAGAAATTGGTTTTATGTATGGACAATACAAAAGACTTAAAAACTGTTTTGAAGGCGTTTTAACTGGTAAAGGATTAACTTACGGCGGTTCTTTAGTTAGAACTCAAGCTACTGGTTATGGTCTACTATACTTTACTGACGCTATGATGAGAGCTAATGGACACAGCTTTAAAGATAAAA
>CAYJLB010000024.1:2376-28334 GCA_964370845.1 uncultured Oscillospiraceae bacterium | reverse complement strand
CAAAAACAGCCATTACCTGCATTAATTGATTTTTTAGTAAATTTCGCATTTTCTCCCCTTCTATAAATAAAATTTTATAATTCCATTTCATTTAAGCATTTATCTTATCATCAAGATAATCCACATATTCATCTGCACTTTGTACCACATCTTCACCACTTAAAATCTTCTGAAGCATTTGATACCAAACCGTTCGTTGTTCCGTCCATCCAATAGATACTTGATAATAATCTCCAAGATTTTTTAAGAAAGGATAATATCCAGCCATTCTTTCCTCTAACTCAGTTCCCACATAAACATCGCTGTAAAGACTGTTTACAGGGAAAAATTGAGTTGCAAGAATACTTTCCTGTCGCTGTTCTGGATCATTTGTTAAATATTCAATCAGCAATTTTGAAGCTTCCATTCTCTCCATATCACCGTTATTAAAAACTCCAAATCCCCAAATTCCACCTTGTAATTGGGCAATTCCATCATCAGAAGGAAAATTCATAGCAAAAGGAGTAAAATCTACTTGCTGTGCGTATAAAGATTCATTTGTCGCATTCCAAGCCAATGTAATAGCACTTTCTTGTGCCGCAAACATTTGCAATTCCTCCGCAGCAGCTATATTAGGATTATGACTTAAAGAACCTTTTTCAACCATGTTCTGTAGCAAAGTTAATCCCTTTATCCCTAATTCTTCATTAATTGTATATGCATTATGATCTTCATTTGTAAAAGAAGCACCGTAAAAATTAGTCACTAATGCTCTTGTTCCCTGATCTCCGCCTTGTCCGCCTGTATAAATAACACCTGGATATTCTACAATTCCGCTATCTCGGATAGTTTCCATAGCTGCAACAAAGCCCTCAGTTGTCCAAGTTCTACTTTCTTCATCAATATATTGTAATGCTCCAGTTTCTTCGAAAATTTCATAATTTATAGCCATAACGTGAGCAGTCATTGCCAATGGATATTGATAAAAAGCTCCGTCAGGAGATTGACAAGCATTTACAACTTCCTGTGATACTAAAGCGATATTATCAGTAGTTTCTTCGTCCCACATATCACTTAAATCAATCATAAGCCCCCTCGCGCCCCAATTCGCAACTAAACGTTCAGGACCTTCAAGCACAATATCGGGAGCTTTCCTTTTTGCAATAGCTTCTTCAATTTCAGCATCACCAGTAGAAAAGTCTAAAACTTTTATATTAACAGTAATATGAGGATATTTTTTACTAAATTCATTAGTAAATCCTTGAACAACGTCAAAATCTCCAAAGCTTCCAACTGGAAAAGTCCACAAATCAATTTCAACATCATTATTTTGAGCAATTTCAGTTTCCGTTATAAGCGGTTCTGACTCACTGAAAGAAGTATAAATATTATCGTCATTATTTTCTACACAACCCGAAATAAACATTAATAATGTAACACACAGAATAATCGCAAAAAATCTTTTCAATATAAAACACTATCCTTTCAGAGTACTTTATTATATTATAATATTTTTTAATTATTTTTTCAATACAAAAGAAAAAAATTATATTCTAACCAATTTACTTTTAATCTATATTTAAAAAAAGCGTAATTTTACAACATCTTTAAAGTTAAAGCCACTTTACTTAATGATTTTTGCTTCAATTAAAAAATAAAAAGGTGTGACAATACAAATTCTGTTTCGCCACACCTTTTTATGTATAATATTTTTTATTCAACAGATGTTTCTTCGCTCGTGTCAGAACTTTCCTCAACACTTGCTTCTGAACTTTCCGTAGCTTCTATTGTTTCAGTAGTTTCAGCTTCTTCGCTACTTTCTAAAGTTTCAGAAGAAGTAGTTTCTGTAGTTTCTATTGTTGTTTCAGCACTAGTTTCAACAGCTGTAGTTTGAACAATTACAGGCTCTGAAACATATTCACCTGGAACATATGAAGGGTGAGCATGTGTTCTAAAATATTCAATAATTAAATCCAAAGCGGGTTTCCCCATGTGCAATCCGTCACCTGCATGGTACTCCTCTTTCATATACCCATCTTCACCCATTAAAACTGAAGCAGAATTCAAAAATGGAACGCCCATCGCCTCACACATTCTTGCAAAAAGAAAATTTGCCATATTAATTCTTTCATTAGTCGGGTTTGCAGTTGTATAAGTTTTTGCTACAGGATAAACTGAATTCACCATAATATTTGTGTAAGGAGAAACGTCAATAATCGAATTGATAAGCTTTACATATTCCCCAATATAAAATTCAACATTATTAACAACATACGAAACTCCATTTATTCCAAGGGTAATAATTAAATACTTAGGCTGATAAAGTTCAACAGCATCTTTTATAAGCATGTGCTCATAAGCACCCGAAAACTTATTGTAAATATAAACATTTCCATATTCAATATTTGCACTTGTAAGCATTAAAGTTTTACTTTCAGGTACCCACACATTGATTGTATCCGTTCCCTCAGGCAACGTTCCATAAACTTCGTGTCCATAAGTTGTAGAGTCCCCTACCAAAACTAATTGGCTAGCATAATCATCGCCTGCACGCTCACTTAATGGCATAATTACATTTGGATAATGTTCCTCAACCTTAAATATTCCAGGAGTAAAATTAATATCTTCAGTAGATAGATTTACAGTTCCCTCAGGTATTTTGTGTTGTTCCCCTAAAAATACTGTCGACGGAATAACGGGTGGATAATTTTCCCTATCAGTAGCCGTAGTTTCCCCAATTCCAGTAGTTTCTTCTTGCTCAGTATTTATACCATTTTCTGTGGAAGATTGAATAGTTTTTGAAGTTGTAGAAACAGTTTCTTCTTCAATTGTAGCAACAGTTTCCTCAAAAGTAGTAAACCCACCTACCATAGTTTCAACAGTTTCAGTTACAGCGGTGGAAGCCCCTGTCCCATTTACACTAATTTCTTCATCGCTATCTAAATCGAAAAAGTATGTAGCACCAACTAACAAAATTACCATAGTTACAACATAAACAATAATTAATTCAACACTAAGAAACAATTTTCCCTTATCTTTCTTATTTTCTGACATAAAAAAATCAAATCCTTTTTTTCAACATATTGTTTCATTATACCTTAAATTCCGTCAGTTGTAAAGGGATAATTTTATATTTATAATTTGACATAAAATCCCTTTTAGTTTATAATAAAGTATAAAATTTAATCAATTATAAATATTTATTTTGAAAGGACTAAAATAACAATGAAAAAACTAAACAACGTACCTGTTCTATTTGCATTAATAACTTTTCTAATATCAATCCCCTTTTTAATAATGGGCTTTTTAGGGTTAACTGGCAACATTACAATGTCGGAAAATTCCGAAATACAAGACCCCGTAGTTTTGGGAACAATTTTTTGGGCAGTAGGCTTTTTAAATCTAATTATTGCAACTATAATAATTTTTATTTACTCCGTTAAAAAGAGAAAAATCAATAATCTTTTGGTAAATGGAACTAGGGTTACTGGTACTGTAGAAAAAATCGAATACAAGCAAAATATCCGTGTAAATGGAAAATCTCCATATGTGGTTCACTATTCATTTTCTGATAACGGAATAGTTTACAATAAAAAAAGTAGTTATATTTATGAATTACCAAACTTAAAAATTGGCGAATATATTGATGTTTATACTGATGGAAAAGGAAATTCTGCGGTAGAATTGTAACTTTTACCAATTTATATAATTATAAACATATATTTATTCATAAAAATATACAAAAAAATTCACTTTTTGTTTAGAAAATCAAATATACTTAATAATATTATTGTGTTATAATTATAATTGAACAGCTATAAACTGTTTACTTTAGCTTTATTTAGGAGGAATTATTTAATGTGGTTGTATGAAAGTGTGCTTTATCAGATTTATCCGATAGGATTTTGTGGAGCTCCAAGAATTAACGATGGTTTTGTTGGAAACGAAATTCTCAAAGTTATTGATTGGATTCCCCACTTTAAGTCTTTAGGTGTGGATTGTGTTTTGTTCAATCCAATTTTCGACTCGGATTCTCACGGATATGACACAAGAGATTTTAAACAAATTGACAAAAGACTTGGCACAAATGCTGACTTTAAAAAAGTTTGCAAAGAATTAAAAGAAAATGGCATAAGAATTGTATTAGACGGTGTTTTCAACCATGTTGGTAGAGGATTTTGGGCATTTAAAGATGTTCAAGAAAAACGTGAAAATTCTCCTTATGTAAGTTGGTTTAACATTAATTTTGGCGGAAATAGCAATTATAATGACGGCTTTTGGTATGAAGGTTGGGAGGGGCACTTTGAGCTTGTTGAGCTTAATTTAAATAATCCTGACGTTGTAAACCACTTGCTTGAAGCTGTAAAAATTTGGATTGAAGATTTTGGAATTGACGGTTTAAGACTTGACGTTGCTTATTCTTTAAAACACGATTTTATGCGAAATTTACGAAATTTCTGTACTAACTTAAAACCTGATTTCGCCTTAATTGGAGAAGTTTTGTTTGGAGATTACAACATAATTGTCAATGACGAAATGCTTCATAGCTGTACAAATTATGAGTGTTACAAAGGCTTATTCTCAAGTATGAATGACAACAATTTATTTGAGATTTCCCACTCTTTACACCGTCAATTTGGCAAAGAAAATTGGTGCATTTATCACAGAAAGCATCTTATGACTTTTGTTGATAATCATGATGTTACAAGAATTTCTACTATTCTAAAAGATAAGAGAAACCTTCCTCTTGTTTATTCAATTTTATTCTCAATGCCGGGCGTTCCATGTGTTTATTATGGAAGTGAATGGGGCGAGGAAGGGGATAAAAATTCCGAAGGAGATTGGCTACTTAGACCTTGTTTTGAAGAACCAAAACCTAATGAATTAACTAAATTACTAGCAAAAATGATTGAATTTAGAAAGACCTCCCCTGCTTTTAACTATGGAGATTATGAAAACATCGTTGTCCAAAACAAGCAACTTTGTTTTAAGAGAGATTATAATAATAATGCAGTTTTTGCTCTTATTAACATTGACGAAAATCCATATACTTTTAATCATCACGAATTAAGTGGAACATTTTTTGACCCTATAAATGAAAAAGATGTTGCAATTTCTGGAAACATTACCCTTGAACCATTTTCATTTGTTTATTTAAAACGAGTATAAAAAGCAACTTGCCTTACTTTGGGTTGCTTTGACAAAAATGGTAAATATTTATACTTCTCAATAGACTAAGAGTATCAAAGTTTTAAATTTTGGTACTCTTTTTTTATTTTTAACATTTTATTTTAAAAAAATTTAATATTGCTATTGACAAATGGAAAAATATTTTGTATAATAAAACAAAAGTTAGATTAAACTAACTGTCCGCTTAATAGTGTGACGGTATATTTTAAAACCAAGAGTTAGTAATTACTAACCACGATGTGTAAGGAGCGATACTAATGAGCGTAGTTATAGTCGGCGGAAATGAACGTATGGAAAGAAGATATTTAGATACTTGTAAAGAATATGGCTGTAAAGCGAAAATTTTCACTAAGATGAAAGGTGAAATTAGAAGCAAATTCGGCGATCCAGACTTAATTATAATGTTTACTAATACTGTTTCACATAAGCTTGTTGCTTGTGCAAATTGTGAGGCAAAACGATGTAATGCAAGGGTTGAACGTTGTCATTCAAGTTCACTTTCAGCACTAAAAAATATTCTTGAAGCTATGTAAAACCACCTACATAAAACAACAAAGAAAGGATTGGTCAATTTAATGACGGTATCTGGGAAATTACTCATTGAACATTGTTCGCTTACATTGTCTTCATTAAAAACTGCAAGTTTATTTAATGTGAAATTTGCAAATGAAGAAACGTTATATGCTGACATTGATTTTTGGAATGAAAAATTTTCGGAAAGTGGAATAAAGCTTGTACCCTTAAAAGTAGCTAATAATTCAGCTCTTATTTATATGTTTAGGCAGGATATGCTAGTAAATGATATGAGTGATTTAAGGGCAAAAAATATATTATCACAATATGGTTATGAAAATTTGAATGTAAAAAAAGCTATTAAAAAATTATCAAAAAGGCTTTATACATATGAAGAATTTCCACATGAAATCGGTTTATTTTTAGGCTACCCTCCTGAAGATGTTGAAGGTTTTATTTGCAATAAAGGTCAAAATTGTAACCTTTGTAGATATTGGAAAGTTTATGGTAATGAAAATGATGCATTGCAAAAATTCGAAAAATATGATAAATGTAAAGCAATATATAAAAAGTTATGGCAAGAAGGACGAGATATTTTAAGGCTTACTGTAAAAAAACAAGCAGCTGCCTAAAATATATATTTATTTAAAAATTAAAAGGAGCATTTTATTATGAGTAAAGTAGCAGTAGTTTATTGGAGTGGTACAGGAAATACTGAAGCAATGGCTAATTTTGTTGTTGAAGGAGCAAAAGCGAAAGGTGCTGAAGTAGATTTATACACAGCAGGAGATTTTTCAGCTGATAAAGTTGCTGATTATTCAGCTATCGCATTTGGTTGTTCATCAATGGGTGACGAAGTTTTGGAAGAATCAGAATTCCAACCAATGTGGGACTCTGTAAAAGATAGTCTTGACGGAAAAACTGTTGTACTTTTCGGCTCTTACGGCTGGGGAGATGGCGAATGGATGAGAAATTGGGAAAGTGAAGCTCCTTGTAAAATCCTTGAAAGCTTTATTTGTAACGAATACCCTGACAGTGATGCAGAAACTGCTTGTAAATCACTTGGAGAAAAAATTGCTTAATTTAAACTAATACCTTTTAAAGCCTAAGGTTTTCCTTGGGCTTTTTGGTGTACTATAAACTTTGGAGATAAGCTTAAAAAATATGATTTTTTAAGCCGCAGTTTTGTGCTTTTCGCCAAATACGACGGGCGAAACTTTTTTACTTTAAAAACTGGGTAAAAAAGTCGCACAAAACTAAGTAAGGAATGGTAATAATAATGAATATTAACACAAGAACAATACTTATTAATTCAAGAATACTTCTACTTGAAACTAATATGAGCGAAGAAGAAATAGCAAAAGAAGTATTTGTTTCAGCATCAAATTTAAGATTAATTTACAAAAAATATTTTGGAATTCCGCCAAAAAAATACATTACAAAAGTTAAAATGAAAAAGGCTCAAACTCTGCTAAGAACTACTAAAATTTCAATTAGCGAACTCGCAACTTCTTTAGGCTATGTGAATAAATCAAAATTTTCAGAAAGATTTAAAAAAACTTATAATATATCACCTTCCGCTTATAGAAAAAACATAAAAAATTAACGTTTTGGAGTAGAAAACTTATCATTTATGTGATAAAATTAAATTATTAACAAATTTAAATAAAAAAATAGCGAATTATATAAAGAAAGGACGAAAAATATTATGTTTAATAAATTTGACAAAGACAAAGGTATAATTTTTGGCTTAGGAGCAGTTGCGGGTATCGCACTTGTAAAAATATTAAAAACTAAAACAGTTCGAGATATGGCTGTAAAAAGTTTAGCACAAGGAATTATTGCAAAAGATAAAATTGCTGAGGAAGTTGCAAATATTCGTGAGGAAGCTGATGATATTTGTGCTGAAGCAAAACTTGCTGCTAGAAAAGGTTGTTGCGATGAAACTTGTGACTGCGAATGTGAAGAAGAATGTGACGAAACTTGCGACTGCGGTTGTCAAGAGGAAAAATAATTTCCGTTAAATATTAAGGAGTGCGTATGAAATACCAAATAATATGCAATCAACCTTACCGTTTAAGATTAAGATTTGGAAAATATGTTTTAACAAAGGAGCAGTGTTACGGGATAACAAACATGCTCCTTTCTTTGCATGGAGTGGAACACGCGAAATCTAACCCTATAAATGGTTCAGTTTTGATTGAGTTTAATGATAAAAATGCTAAAAATACAGTTTTAAATATGTTTAAAAAATTGAAATTATCTGAAATAAAAGAATGTGAGCCTAATGATGAGGAAAAAGCTTTAATTTTAGAGCAAAATTTCAAGAAAAAAGTTGTTTCTCATGTTGTAAAACATTTTACTAGAAGTTTATTTATGCCGAGCAATATTCAAAGAATTTACACTTGGTACAGGGCAATAAATTACCTAAAATTAGGGATTATTGCTTTTAGTAAAAAGAAAATTAATGTTGAAGTTTTAGATGCTACGGCAATTGGAACTTCCCTACTATGTAAAAATTATAAGACAGCATCTTCTACAATGTTTTTACTTGGACTTTCTGAGTTATTACTTGAATATTCTAATGCAAGGGCAAAAAATGCCTTAGCGCAAAGTTTAGCTATTAACGTTGATAAAGTTTGGCTGGTTGAAAATGATATTGAAACAGAAATTCACCTACATGATTTGCGTGTTGACGATGTAATTCGTATACGAAAAGGTAGTTTAATTCCTGTTGATGGAACTATTATTAATGGTGACGGACTTATAAATGAAGCAACAATGACTGGTGAGCCACTTTCTGTACACAAAACTATCAAGGCTTCAGTTTTTGCAGGAACTATTTTAGAGGACGGAGAAATTGACGTTAGTGTGAGAAGCCTTAAAAATGACTCTCGAATTGCAAAAATTATCAATATGATTGACACAGGAGAAAAGGAAAAAGCTAATATCCAAGGCCGTGCTGAAAGGCTTGCTGATGACATTGTTCCAGTAAGTTTTGGACTATTTTTAGCAACTTTAGTTTTAACAGGAAATATTCCAAAAGCTTTATCAGTTTTAATGGTAGATTTTTCCTGTGCAATAAAATTGACTACTCCTATTACAATTATTTCTGCTTTAAAAGAAAGTGTTAATAACGACGTTTTAGTTAAGGGAGGAAAATTCCTTGAAGTTCTTTCAAAAGTAGATACAGTTGTTTTTGATAAAACTGGAACTTTGACAAATGCTGTCCCTAAAGTATCAAAGATTATTGTTATGAAAGAAGGATATACTGAAAATAGAGTGCTTAAAATTGCAGCGTGCTTAGAGGAACATTTTCCACATAGCGTTGCAGCTTCCATAGTTTCTGCCGCTAAAAAGCGAAATTTAATGCATCCAGAAAATCATGGGAAAGTTGAGTATATCGTTGCACATGGAATTGCCAGCTCCTATGACGGGCAAAGGGCAATTATTGGTAGCAAACACTTTGTTTTTGAAGATGAAAAAGTAAAATTCCCTTATGAAAAAGAAGAATGGTTACAAAATGAAATTGGCTACGACAGCGCAGTATACTTAGCTGTTGACAGTGAATTAGTTGGAATAATTTGTGTAAATGACCCTCCACGAGATGATGCGAAAATTACAGTTTCTAAGTTGCGTGAAGTTGGCATTAAAGAAATAATTATGATTACAGGCGACGGTGAAGGTAGTGCAAAATACACAAGTGAAATTCTTGGATTAGACAAGTATTATTATTCCATTTTACCTGACGGAAAAGCGAGCATTATTGAGGAATTAAAAGCACAAGGAAAGACTATTTTAATGGTTGGCGACGGAATAAATGATGCCCCTGCTTTGTCTTGCTCTGACGTTTCTCTCACAATGAACGGTTCTTCTGATATAGCTAGAGAAGTTGCGGATATTTCTGTGCTTTCCGAAGATTTGACAAAAATTATTTTAACAAGGGATTTAGCAACAGGTTTAATGGCAAAAATCCACAAGCAATATGGATTTATTGTTGTGTTTAACACTATTCTAATTGGACTTGGCTTAACTGGAATTATCACTGCTAACACTTCTGCATGGCTTCACAATGCTTCAACAATTGCATTATCGGGTGTTTCCACACGTTCTATTTTAAAAAATAAACCATTAAAATTAAAGGAGATTAATAATAATGAAACAACATAAATTTTGGTCTTTGGTTGCAATTTTTGCAATGTTAATGTGTATGTGGACTGGGAAAAAGCATAAATAAATTTTAATATATTTGGTGGAAAAGTAGCTACTTAATTAGTAGCTACTTTTTTTATTTTTCTATTGACTTTTATTTAAAGTTGATGTATTATATACTTATACCCCCTATAGGTATTGTATATTGGGAAAAATTTACTTTAAAAGAATCAAGAAAGGAATGATTATTTATATGAAACAATGTATGGACGTTGACGCTATAAATAAGCGTTTAAAAAGAATTGAAGGGCAAGTGCGAGGTATTCAGAAAATGGTTAATGAAGACAAACCTTGTGAGGATATTTTAATTCAAATTGGAGCGATAAAATCTGCACTTCATAAAACTGGGCAACTTATCCTTGAAGGGCATATGCACCACTGTGTTCTTGACGGAATTAGCAGTGGAAAAGAGGAGGAAACAATAGATAAACTTGTTTCCGCACTTAACCAATTTTCTAAAACTATTTAGTGAGTTTAGTTTGAATTACTGTGCTTTAGAGCAAATAGAACTATAGTTCATTTCCCACCAAAACATTGAGAAAGGAATAATTATTTTATGAAAAAACAAATAATGAAACTACATTCTGCACCATTTCTTTGGATTTCCGGAATCTTTTTACTTGCAAGTTTTATTACAGAATACATTTTACCACTGGCAAATATTTCTTTTGAATTCCCTATAAATCCGGCTTGGGTGTCACTTATACTTTCTGGTATTCCACTTGCATATAGTGCTGTTGTAAATACTTTAAACAAGCGAATTAGCTCTCCCCTACTTATCACAATTGCAATGATTGCAGCAGTTTATATAGGTGATATTTTTGCCGCTGGTGAAGTTGCTTTTATAATGGCTATCGGTGAATGGCTTGAAGATAAAACTGTTGAAAGGGCAAAAAAAGGTATTGAAAAACTCCTTAACCTTGTACCTACTCAAGGTCGAGTAATAACTTCTGATGGAGAAAAAGCTGTTGACCCCCAAGAGATAAAAGAAAATGATATTATTAGAGTTTTGCCTGGCGAAAGTTTCCCCTCTGATGGAATTATCATAGTTGGAAACACTACAGTTGACCAAAGCATTATGACTGGCGAAAGTTTGCCTGTTGACAAATCCATTGGCGACGAAGTTTTTACAGGGACAATAAATAGATTTGGCTCAGTTGATGTAAGAGTTACAAAATCTTTTGCAAATTCATCGCTCCAAAAAATGATAAAGCTTGTTGAAGATGCGGAAAATCAAAAAGCTCCTACACAAAAAATTGTTGACAAATGGGCTGGATTTCTTGTGCCCACTGCCTGTTTCATCGCAATTGTTACATATTTAATTTTTGCCTTTGCGTTAAATAGAGCAGATGACGCGCTCATTCGTGCAGTTACAGTTTTAGTAGTCTTTTGCCCCTGTGCGTTAGCTTTAGCAACTCCAACTTCTATTATGGCGGCGATTGGGCAAGCTACCAAAAAAGGAATTCTAATCAAATCTGGCGAAGCTTTGGAAAAAATGGGCACAGTTTCAACTGTATGCTTTGATAAAACTGGAACAATCACACATGGAAAGCTATCTGTAAGTGATGTTAAAACCTTTGATTATGACGAAAATGAGCTAATTGAACTTGTTACAGCGGTAGAAAGTCGCTCTGAACACCCTATTGGAAAAGCAGTTTTGAATTTCTCAAAAGAAAAGCAAATAAAATATCCCGATTTGAATGAATTTTTTATGTCAGTTGGAAAAGGTGTAGTCGGAAAAATCAGTGATAAAACAATTTACTGTGGAAATGAAAAATTAATCGAAGAAGATGGAAAACTTGACATAAATAATGATGTTTCATCGGTAGTTGCTTCTTTAAGGGAGCAAGGAAAAGCTGTTATTATTGTAGCAAATTCTAAAAGAATTATCGGTGTAATCGGGCTTTCTGACGAGATAAAAACTTCCTCAAGCACTGCAATTTTAAACCTTAAAAATGTTGGAATTGCAACCACTGTTTTGCTTACAGGTGATAACGAAAAAAGTGCTAATTTCATCGCAAATAAAGTAGGAATTTCCAAAGTTAAATCATCATTACTTCCCGAGGGAAAAGTTTTAGCTGTAAAAAAACTTATGGAAAAGAATGCAGTTTGCATGGTAGGCGATGGTGTGAATGATGCACCAGCTTTAAAAACTGCAAATGTTGGTATTGCAATGGGAACAATGGGTAGCGACATAGCTATTGATGCCGCTGACATAGCAATTATGGGCGATGACATTTCTAAAATTTCCTACATAAAAAAGCTATCAAATGCCACAATTTTTTCCATTAAATTTAATATTACAATGGCTATGCTTATTAATTTCGCAGCAATAATTTTATCTGTAATGGGGCTTTTAAATCCTGCAACTGGTGCTTTAGTTCACAATGCTGGCTCTGTCCTAGTAGTTTTAAATGCTGCAAGGCTTTATGACAAAAAGATTGATTAAGATGAAATAAAAAGGGTGTAAGTAAACTTAAAATGGTTTACTTACACCCTAATTTTATTAGCAAAATTTATTATGCTCTTTGGCAAAATTCAATTTTTTCTCCGCCAGCGCCTTTGATAAAGAAGTAATAAACTCCCTTTTCAAAAAGAAAATCCACAAAACCAACTTCACCCATCAACATACTACTGTCAACACTTTTGAAGAATTCATAATCTGCATTAATATCAGTTGAAACATAAGCAATGTGGTCAAAATAACCCTCGTTTGCTTCTTTATCTTCCATCACTTCATAAACAATATTTCCGTCAGTCATAAACACGAAAACTAATCCGTCTTTTTCGTAACGCGATTTTTCTTCAAAGCCTAAAACTTCTTTGTAAAAAGTAACGCCTTTTTCTAAATCAGGAACCTTTACGTTTAAGTGGTCAATTTCTTTTAGTTTAAAATTCATACTAATTCACATTCCTTAAAAAATATATTATTAAAATTAAAACTTGCTAACTTCTTCCTTAGTCATTTTGATTTCATAATCGCCCTCTGACAACAAATCAAACTTTTTGTCAAATCGCTCACACATTTCTTTTGATACAATAAATTCTCTTTTAGTGGAATTTTTCAGCTTTTCATTTCTCTTATTAAGAAGTTCTAGTCGTTCCTCAAAAGTGTAATCCGTATAAATTCTCACAACTTCACAATCGATTTTCTCGAAGAAAGTTTTAGCATTATCACGGGATTTTTTTGTCCAAAATCCAAAATCTAAAATCACATTAATATTATTTCTAAGTAATTTTTCGCTTGTAGCATACAAATAATTATGAATTTTGTTTTGGGTTTCATCATGCTTTTCGCCAAGGCAGTTATCAAAAATTGTAAGCATTAATTCATCGCTAGAAAGTAAAATTGCACTCTCTTTTTCTACAATTTTATCTGCCAAAAAAGTTTTCCCCGAAGCGATTTTCCCCATAAGTAAAAATACTTTTGCCATTAATTTGTCAAGTCCTTTCTACGCTCTTTTTGCTTTTAAAGGACTTGCTTTTTGAATAGCAATTACTAAAAGCGGAACGATAATAATTTGTGCGATCATTCCAACAATTCCATTTACAAAAGTTGTTGTGAAGTATACTTCAAGGCTGTAAGTTTGAGAATTAATCATCATTAATAGATAATTTACAATTCCATAAACTATTCTTCCGCCAAGCATTGAAATTATCAATGATAAGTAAATGTTCATCTTCATTTTTTTGTAGCAAACAGCAGCGATAATTGCATAAGCAGCAAGTTCAAAAGCCATCGCAACAGCAATTGGGAAAAGAGGAGGCATTGTGAAAATTAATGACGCTGTTATTGGAACTACTATTCCGCAAACTCCACCGTATTTCCACCCACAAACTAGTCCACAAATCAGCACTGGAAAATGCATTGGAAGCAAACTTTGCCCTAGAATTTGAATTCTTCCGATTAACTGCGGAAGCATAATTCCAAGTGCGATTAAGAACCCTGCTAAAACCAAATTGTAAACTTTTTCATTTCTCATTTTTTTGTACCAATCCTTTATTTAAAATTAACTATTATATTTTATCACAAAATATTACATTTGTATATAGTTTTAGTCAAAAAAAACTATATTTTTCAAAAAAGTAGCTCCCACAACTTAATGTGAGAGCTATTAAAAATACTAAATTAATTATTTAGCTTTAACTTTTGTAGCAACTACAGCAGCAGCAGCTAAAGTAGCAATAATAACTACAGCATAAGGGAATTCAGCACCAGTTTGTGGTGGTTCGCTGTCATCAGTATCATCAACTACAGTTTCAGAAGTTTCTGGAGTAGCTTCTACTTCAGGTTCAGTTGTTTCAGGAGCAGTTTCAGTAGTTGGTTTAGCTTCTACCATAATTCTACCTTCACCATATGGATTAGAGTATTCTTCTCCAACAACTCCGTCTAGTTCTTGAACAATGTAAGTGATAAGAACTTCATTATCAACCATAAATTTGTCTTTAAGTAGTTCAGCACCAGCAAACATTGCCATACCGTCACCAAAGTTTAACAACATATAGTCGTGTGAAGCTAAAGTATATTCTTTGTCAAGGTCAAGTGCTTCTCCACCAACCATAACACTATGTACTCTGTATTCGCCATCAACTTCAACGAACATTCCTTCTTCGTCAGTTACAACTGAACTTTCAATTGATTCATCAATTTTGTAAGTCATACCTGAAACGTTTAAGAATCCACCGTTTTCATCTGGATAAGCTCTTGAACCCATTTCAAGTGCATCAAGGATAGTTTGTCCTGTCACTTTAATAGAAGTAGCATTGTTTCCAAATGGGTGAACGTTAATGATTTCTTCGTATGTAATGTCGCCAGCTTCAATATTTGCTCTAATACCGCCACCATTTACGATAGCAACATCAGTGTCAAGTAAAGTTCTGTAAGCATCAGCTACTAGGTCACCAAGGTTAGATTCAGAATTTCTGATAATTCTTTCTCCAGTAGTTGGGTCAGTAGTGTAAAGTTCAACGTCAGTTTTTGCAACAACTTGTTGTAAAAGGTCAGCATTTTCAGCATTAATTGCATCTACAACAGCTTGTACGTCAGCATCTTTTTCAGTAAATTCTTCGTCCATTACAAGTTCAGCAGAGATTGTGTCAGCTACTGGGTCAATAATGATTTTACCTAAATTAGCTAGTTTTGTACCAGTTTGGTTAAGAATTACATCTTCACCACGTTTGTTTTCAACAATTTCACCTTCAACAACTGAGTGTGAGTGACCGTCGATAAATACGTCGATACCATAAGTATTTTCGATAACGTCTACTGATCTCCAAGGAGCAGAAACTTCATCAATTCCAAGGTGAGCAAGTGCTACAATGTAGTCAGCACCTTGTCCGTAAGCTGCATCTACTGCATCTTGAACAGCATCATATAAATCTTGTCCATCATTTCCTTGAGCGAAAGAATAAATGTATTCTCCATCTTCGTTTTGGAAGTAAACAGGAGTTGATTTTGTGAAACTTTCAGGAGTAGCGATACCAACATAAGCAACTTTTACTCCGTCATAATTAATGATTGTATATGCATCATAGTATGGGTCATTAGTAGCTAATGAAATAAAGTTTGATGAAACAGTAGTTGCATCAAGCATATCCATTAATTCCATCATACGAGGAACACCATAGTCAAATTCGTGATTTCCTAGAGTAAATACATCATATCCAGTAGCATTCATAAGTTCAATGATAGCTTCCCCTTGAGTTAAAACTCCAACAGGTCCGCCTTGAATAGCGTCACCAGCATCAACTAATGTAACATTATCTGCACCGTACATATCTTCAGTATCTTCAAGATAAGCAGCTACACCTGCATAACCAAGTCCGTCCTCAATCCCAGTGTGAACGTCATTTGTGTGTAAAATTACGATTTTGTTGTCTGTTTCGACAGCCGCAAAACTAGTAGTAACAGTTGCAGTCATAGCTACTGTTAAAGCGAGTATTGCTGAAAAAATTTTCTTTTTCATAATATTTTTTCCATTCCTCTCAAATTTTGTTAAGTTTAATAATAAATAAACTTAACAAAATTATAACACATAGATTTTACATTTACAAGAGCAATTTACATATTTAGTTAAATTTTTACATTATTTTTACATTGAATTAAATTACTAATAATATGAATTAAAACAAATTCGCGGTTTTCCTTTTTCATTTAGTAAAATTTCGCTATTAACTTCAAAAACTTCTCTTATCATTTTAGTTGTTAAAACATCTTCTGTTTTACCAAAATCTACAACTTCGCCATCTTTTAAGACGAACAATTTATCACAATACATCATTGCAATATTAAGATCGTGAATTGCAGCAACAACTGTATTTTTCAGTCCAACAACAATATCCATTATTTCAAGTTGATGCTTTATATCTAGGTGATTTGTTGGCTCGTCTAAAATTATACAGGGAGTGTTTTGAGCTAATGCTCTTGCTAAAATTACTCGTTGCTGTTCCCCACCTGAAAGTGTTGAGAAATCCCTATTTCTAAAATTTTGTAAACCTACAGCTTGCAATGATTTTTCAACAATTGCAAAATCATCTGCATTATTTCGTTCAAGTCGCTTTTTATATGGAGTTCTCCCCATTAAAACAATGTCCTCTACAGTAAATTCAAAATTATAATAATTATGTTGAGCCACAACACTTAAAGCCCGTGCAGATTCTTTAACTGAGTAATCTTTAAGTTTCTTGTCATTCAAATAAACAGCACCACTTTTTGGGGAAATTACTCGATATAAAGCTTTTAACAAAGTGGACTTCCCGCTTCCGTTAGGTCCAATTATGCCAACAGTTTCACCTTTTTTTATTTCAATTTCAACACCTTTTAAAATTAGGTTTTTTCCAAGTTCAACTTCTAAATCTTTAATTAAAATATTCATTAGCTTCCCCCTCCAAAACCATATTTTTTTCTTATCATCAAATAAATAAAAACAGGTGCACCTATTAATGAAGTTATTATTCCAACGGGAATTTCATTTCCTTTGAGAATTACACGGCATAGAACATCAGCCCATATTAGAAAAATCCCTCCAAGTAAAGCTGAAAGTGGGAGCAATTTACTATGATTAGTTCCAAAAATCATTCTTATAATATGGGGAATTACAAGTCCAATAAATCCTATCATACCCGCTTTATAAACAGCAAATCCTATCATTAAAGAGGAAATAACTAAATATAATAATCGAAGTCTATTGACATTTATTCCAAGGGTAATAGCCGACTCATCGCCTAAAAGCATTAGATTTAACACCCGTGATTGAGTGATAAAAAATAATGTTCCTACCACCATAACTGTTAATATAACTCCGTTACTTTCCCAGTCAGCACCGCCCAGACCGCCCATTGACCATTGCACCACAGCAGAAGTACTTGCGTCATTTAAAAGCAAAATCATAAAGTTTGAAAAAGCACCACAAATTGACCCAATGGCTGTCCCCGAAAGTATTAATTTTACAGAATTTGATTTTCCACCAATATTGGAAAGGATAATTACTAACATTGAAACTACAAAAGCTCCTATAAAAGCGAAAACTCCCACAGAATTCCCACCGAAAACTGTTGTAACTCCAGTAGAAAGTGCTACAACTGCACCAAGATACGAGCCTGAAGAAATTCCTAATACATAAGGGTCAGCAAGTGGATTTTTCACTATAGCTTGCATTATTACACCACAAACTGCAAGCCCTGTTCCTACCGCTAAAGCAAGGACTAAGCGAGGCAATCTTATATGCCAAACTATATCATGCAAAGCAGTCCCCTCTGCAAATTTTTCAACTTCTCCAATACCGAAAATTTTGTGCATTATAACTCCATATACGTCCTCAATAGGAATGGAGGTTGAACCTATTGTAACCGCTGTCAATAAAGAAATAATAAGCAAGGCTATAAGTGCAACTAATACTATAAAATATACCGAGGTAAAAATTTTGCTACTTTTTTCTTTATTCATTGTAATATTCATTCCTTTCCTAAAGTTAGTTTTCTACCATTGAATATCTGGATATAATCCTTGCGCAATCGTTTTTATTCCGTCTAAAGTTCTAGGACCGCTTGCGTACATATCGCCTAGCATTATTGGTATTAATCTGTCATTTTGTACAGCTTGTAAAGAAGCAAAAGCTGGGTCATTTCTAAAAGCATCTAATTGAGCTTGTTTAACTTCCTCTGGATTTTCACCGTCATAAGCCATATAAACTACAAATATTACTTCAGGGTTAGCAAGTACAATATCTTCTTTACCAATTTCTTTTGCGTCACCTAAAGGCATTGTTCCACCTAGTTGAATAATCATATCTCCCCCTAAAGTGTCTTTGTGATAATTAGAAAATGTGTCACTGTAAGGTTCAATCATTGCAACAGAAATTTGTGAATTTTCTGGAACTAAAGCTAGTGTATCAACTATTCCATTTTTCATTTCGTCAACTAAAATTTGTGCTTCTTCATTCACATTAAAAATTTTTCCAATGTTTAGTATGTCATTGTATTCATTTTCAAGAGTTCTAGAATGTCCGCCAGCACGAGTGTTTGTGCTAATATAAGTATTTGTTCCGTTTTCTATCCAAGTAGAAACATCGCCTAATCTTTCGTCTGAAAATAATGAGCCCCAAGAAAAAATTAAGTCAGCTTCCTCTACTCTTATGGTTTCTTTATCAGTGAAACGTAAATCTTCACGATAACTTGCCTTTTCAAAACCAGCTTGCCATTCAGGTTTCACTTCATTATCAAGTCCAAATGACATTGTAAGATGTTCTTCAAGACCCAAGGCAATCATAGTTTCAATTGTACCTTGATAACCTGCAACTACAGCTGTAGGAGCTTCATTAAATGTGATTTCAATTTCTTCGCCAGTGTAATTATAATTTGTAATTGTTACAGGATAATAGTTTCCTTCATTTTCTGTATTTTCTTTATTGCTAGCCTCTGTGGTCGTAGTAGTTTCAGAAGTTGTACTTTCAATAATTTGTGCAGTGTTTCCATCTGAACAAGCGGTATTAACCACCATAAGTAAAGATAGTGCCAGTAATGCAATTTTTTTCATAAGTTATTCAACCTTTCTTTTTTGTGCATTAATGAAAAAAAGTGTAGTATAAACTGCATCACATACAGAATATACTACACCCGTTTTTAGTAGCTTACGTCATACAAATTTGCACAACAAAAACAAACATTGCAGGTCTTCTGACTCACGTTTATGGAAAATTTTCATTTCCAAACTTATATCCTACCTTCCCAGTTTCCCAGTGACTGATTTTCATCAACGGATATAAATGTTCACGTATACAGCGGCGGTTACCGTGTGATTTACACTTCCCTTATTACCTCGGGCTAAATAAAAAATACTCGACCCTTGGCCACAATGCACAATATTTAAAATTTGTTTTGTCAAATACTCTATCTGACTGAGATATTATAACACTATATAAACCAGTTGTCAATATAAATTCAAAGTAGGAAATTGTATGTTTTTTGTCAAAAAAATTATGTTATACAAAGAAAAAATTAGCTCTTGACATAAAAAATATATGGTGTTATAATCAACTTATAAATAATAGAATAGTTATGTTCATTGTGACCAATTATTGAATTTATTTTTGTTTAATTTGTTCAGTTTGAGGTAATAAGGGAAGAAATCACACGGTAACCGCCGCTGTATACGCGAATACTTTTCTCGTTGATGAAAATCAGCCACTGAGAAATCGGGAAGGTAGAGTTTAAGTTTGGGAATTTTTATGTTTCTCATAAGCGTGAGTCAGAAGACCTGCAATGGCTGTTTTTGTTGTGCAATCACAACGACACATCATTTTTAACTACCAAAAGCGGGAGTGGTTTTGTGCTGTAATTTTATAGCAATAACTACTACCCTATTTTTTTGCATTTTTTGCTATTGTGAGGTATTTTTTTGGATAATTATATAATTAAAGACGGAAAAAAACTTAAAAAAGGTTTTACAACTGGAAGTTGCGCAACAGCTTGTGCTACTGCATGTTTAACTGCTTTGTTGTCACAAGAAAAAGTTGAAAAAACTGAAATTTTGCTGCCCTCTGGTGAAAAGGTAACTTTCACAATTGAAAGAATTACTTTCGATGAAAATGATAAAAATAGTGCTGAATGTACTATTATAAAGGACGCTGGCGATGACCCTGACGTGACTCATGGAGCTGAAATTTGCGGAAAAGTAATGTTAACAAAGGAAAAAGGAATTCTCATTGACGGAGGAATTGGCGTTGGTAGAGTTACTTGCGAGGGTTTAAAGCAAAAAATTGGAGAGGCTGCAATTAACCCTGTTCCAAAACAAATGATTGCAAATAATATTAAATTAACAGCTGAAAAGTTTGGTTACACTGGCGGAGTAAATGTAATAATTTTCGTTCCTAATGGTGAAGAAATTGCAAAAAACACCTTTAATGAAAGGCTTGGAATAATCGGTGGAATTTCTATCCTTGGAACGACTGGAATTGTTGAACCTATGAGCAATAAAGCGATTATTGATACTACTAAGTTGACAATTGACAAAATTGCTTCTGTGCAAAGGGATTTTATTTTGCTTGTGTTCGGGAATTATGGTGAAGATTTTTGCAAGAATAAATTGCATTTTTCCTTGAATAATTCTGTTCAAATTTCAAATTTTGTGGGTGAGGCTTTAGATTATGTAAAATACAAAGGCTTTAAGAAAATTTTGCTTGTTGGACATACGGGAAAAATTGTTAAACTAGCGGGCGGAATAATGGATACTCACTCAAAAATTGCTGATTGTAGAATGGAAATTATTTCTGCACATACTGCTTTGAATGGCGGAAGCCCTGATACTATCAAAAAAATAATGAGTTCACTGACTACCGATAAAGCTTTTGAAATAATTGAAAACGAAAATTATTTTTGCAATGTTTTAACATCAATTGAGAAAAAAATTACTTTTTCAGTTAATTATAGACTGAAAAATGAGGTAGAATTTGCTTTTTATGCCTTTGGAGCAAAGGAAAATTTTACTTTTTACTCGGATAATTACAAAGAAATAGAAAAATATTTTATATAAAGGAAAAACAAGTATGTATGGAAAATTTTATGCTGTGGGGATTGGCCCTGGCGACCCTGAACTGCTTACAATAAAAGCTGTTAAGACAATTGAAATGTGCGATATAATCGTTTTACCTGATAGCAAAAGTGCTACTAACATCGCTTTCAACATTACAAAAGAATATATAAAAAATAAGGAAATAGCTTACTTTGATATGCCAATGACAAAGGACAAAACTCTTATGGAAAAATGCCATAACGACTGTGCAAATCACATTGAAAAAATCCTTAAAGAAGGTAAAAATGTTGGCTTTTTAACCCTTGGCGACCCTTGTATTTATAGCACTGCAATGTACATTCATAAGCTTGTCACTAAAATGGGTTTTGAAACGAAAATCATTTCGGGAATTACTTCATTTTGTGCAACTGCGGCTGCCTTAAACACTAGTTTATGCGAAAAAAATGAAATGCTTCACATAATTCCCGCTACTTTTTCTGATTTAGATTATGCTCACGCGTTAAAGGGTAATAAAATACTTATGAAATCGGGAAAAACTATAGGGAAAGTTAAAGAAAAATTCAAAGATAAAAACGCTATGGCAGTGGAATGTGCTACTATGGAAAATGAAAAAATTTACAGCAATTTACAAGATTTATCTGAGGACAGTAGCTATTTTTCCATCGTTTTTGTCAAGGAAAGGAATGGTCATTAAAATGATTTATTTTATAGGTGCAGGCCCTGGTGCTGTTGATTTAATCACAGTTAGAGGGAAAGAAATGCTTGAAAAAGCTGATGTAATAATTTATGCTGGGTCACTTGTGAACCCGCTTTTGCTTGATTATAAAAAAGAAAGCTGTGCAGTTTATGACAGTGCGAAAATGACCCTTGAAGAAGTTATTGAGGTAATGCTAAAATTTGATGGCGAGGGTAAAATTATTGTAAGGTTGCACACTGGCGACCCTTGTATTTATGGTGCAATTAGAGAGCAAATGGACGAACTTGATAAACATGAAAAAGAGTATGAAGTTGTCCCTGGTGTAAGTTCTTTTATCGGTGCAGCTTCAGCTTTAAAGGCTGAATACACTTTGCCTGATGTGAGCCAAACTGTTATTTTAACAAGAATGGCTGGTCGAACTCCTGTACCTGAAAAAGAGGACATTGAAAAACTTGCTTCTCATGGCGCAACTATGGTAGTTTTCTTGACTTCCACAATGCTTGAGGAATTATCACGAAAGCTAATTGCTGGCGGATATGAACCTGACTCCCCCGCTGCTATAGTTTACAAAGCTACTTGGGAGGATCAAAAAGTTGTAAGGACAACAGTTAAAAATATAGCTATTGCAGCAAAAGAAAATGGAATAAACAAAATGGCATTAATAATGGTGGGCGGTTTTTTAGGCGATGTTTATGAACGTTCAAAGCTTTATGACCCAACTTTTACTCACCTTTTCCGCGAAGGAACTGATTTAAATGAAAAATAAAATTGCTCTTTTTTCTTTTACAAATAAAGGGAAAAATTTATGCGATAAAATAGAAAAATTAGAATTATTTGAAAATGACGAATTTTTCAAGGTAGAAACTCCCTCTATGGTAAAAAATTATGTTAAAGAAAATTTCCATAATCTTGACCTTTTAATTTTTGTTGGCGCTATTGGAATTGCCCTTCGATTTATAAAAGATTGCATTAAATCAAAGGATACTGACCCAGCTGTAATTGTTCTTGATGAAAATGGAGAGTTTGTAATTCCTATTCTTTCGGGGCATTTGGGCGGAGGAAATGAATTTGCTGTTAATATTGCAAAAGAGTTGAATTCTACCCCTGTAATAACAACTGCTACTGATATAAACAAGAAATTTGCTGTGGACATTTTTGCTAAAAAAAATAATTTGGAAATTGCAAATATAAATTGCATAAAAAATATTTCTTCCAAAATTTTAAGAGATGAAGGTGTTAATTTTCATTCAGATTTTGAAGTTGACAACGACTTTCCTTTTCCAATAAACAAAGATGAAAAAACTGGAATTTCCATTAGCTTGAATGCAGAAAAAAAGCCTTTTGAAACTACTTTAAACCTTGTTCCTAAAGTAATTTTTGTTGGAGTTGGTTGCAAAAAAAATACCGAAAGTGATTTATTTGAGGAATTTGTTTTAAGAGTGCTTAAAGAAAATGAAATTTCACTTTTAGCAGTTTCAAAAATTGCTTCTATTAACATAAAATCAAAGGAAAAAGCTATACTTGATTTTTGTGAGAAATATAATTTAGAAAGTGAATTTTATTCCGCCGAAGAATTAAATTCACTAATTGGAGATTTTACTGGTTCGGAATTTGTAAAATCTATAACAGGTGTAGACAATGTTTGTGAGCGGAGTGCTGTTTTATCTAGCGAAAACGGCGACCTAATTGTAAAAAAACAAAGTGAAAATGGCATCACAATTGCCCTTGCAAAAAAAGAATGGAGTTGTACATTTTGAACATCGCAGTGTCGATTATTGATTATAATTTAGCTACTTTAGAAGAAAGAGAGATTTTTGCTCTTACGAAATCTAAGCTAAGTGAGCTTTATGATAAAATTAATGAAAATGAAAAAATTCATGGCTGTGTAATAATTTCTACTTGTAATAGGACGGAAATTTATTTTAATATGGCGCAGGAAAATGCAGTTGACCCTTTTGAAATACTATGTAATTTTGTTGGCGCAAACTATTTTGAATACTATGATAAACATACTACTTTATATAATAAAGATGCAATTTTCCACCTTTTTCAAGTTTCTTGCGGCCTTAAATCCCAAATTTGGGGAGAAGACCAAATTATTACTCAAGTGAAAAATTCCCTACTTTTTGCAAGAGAAAATAATGCTGTTGATGGAGTGCTTGAGGTGCTTTTTAGAAATGCTATTAGCGGTGCAAAAAAAGTTAAATCGGACATTGATTTTAAGACGGACAATAATTCTACTGCCAAATGTGCATTAAAAATTATCCTTGAAAATAAAGACATAAAAAATATTTTAGTAATTGGAAATGGGGAGATCGGGCGACTTACCGCTTCCCTTTTAGTGGAAAATAATATATCTACCACAATGACTTTGAGGCAGTACAAATATAATAATACAGTAATCCCTCTAGACGTTGATACTATTAATTATGACGAGAGATATGAGAAATTGCATACTGTTGATGCAGTTATAAGCGCTACTTCAAGCCCGCATTTTACTATTGAAGTTGATAAATTAGCTGAAAATAAAAAATTACCAAAAATATTTATTGACCTTGCTGTACCTCGTGATATTGACCCAAAAATCGAGCTTTTTGATGACATTTTATACTATAATATTGATAATCTTGACAATGAGCATATCAGTTATCATAAATTAATTCAGCAAAGGCAGGCTGAGGAAATATTGGCAAAATATTTAGTGAATTTTTACAAATGGTATGAATATAAAACTCAATTTGTTGCTGTTAAATAAATTAGAAAGTTGGAAAAACATTGAAAATATATGTAGTTGGAATTGGACCTGGTGGAGAAGAATTTATGACTTCACAGGCAAAAAATGCAATTCTTGAAAGCGATGTTATCGTAGGTTACACCCTTTACACCGAGCTTATTAAAGATTTAATTGAAGGAAAAAAAGTTTTGCACACTGCCATGAAACAAGAGGTTAAACGTTGTGAAATGGCTCTGCAAGAAGCTTTAGCTGGGAACACTGTTGCCTTTGTGTGTAGTGGAGATGCTGGAGTTTACGGAATGGCTGGGGTAATGCGTGAAGTTGCTATTGACCACCCTGAAGTTGAAATTGTTACAGTTGCTGGAATTACTGCTGCAAATAGCGGAGGAGCAGTTTTAGGCGCTCCATTGATACACGATTTCGCAGTAATTTCCCTTAGCGACTTGCTTACTCCCCTTGATGACATAAAAAAACGTATTGAATATGCTACTAAAGGCGATTTTGTTATATGTTTTTACAATCCAAAAAGCAAAAAACGTTCTGATTATATAGATATGGCAGTTGACATAATTTTACAATACAAAAGTGAAGAAACTTTATGCGGTTATGTAAAAAATATTGGTCGAGAGGGCGAATATTACAAGATTTGTAAAATAACCGACCTTAAAAACAATGACGAAATTGATATGTTTACAACTGTTTTTATTGGAAATTCTAAAACTAAAGTTATAAATGGAAAGCTGGTGACTCCTCGTGGGTACAAAGGGGTTTAATAAAATTTTGCTTTTTGGTGGAACTTTTGAGGGACGTGCAATTGCTGAATTTTGTTACGAAAATGAAATTCCACTTGACATTAGAGTGGCGACTGAATATGGAAAAGAAGTAATTTCACACATAGAAAAAGAAAATGTTTTTGCTGGGCGACTTGATGAAACTGCTATAAAATCCCTTTTGCAAGAAAAAAAATACACAAAGGTTATTGACGCAACACACCCTTACGCCACATTAGTTACCGAAAATATTAAGAATGCTTGTTTATCTGAAAATGTTGAATATATTAGGCTTAAGCGGGACATTTCTAATGAAAATTCCACTGATATTTTGTATTTTTATAACATTGAAGAAGCAGTTTCCTACCTAAATAATTTTGACGGAATAGTTTTCACAACTACTGGAAGCAAAGAATTATCCAAGTTTTCTAATCTTAATAATTTAAAGGAACGGCTTGTAGTGCGAGCTTTGCCTTTTAAATATTCGCTAAAAAATTGTGAAGAAATCGGTGTTTTAGCGAAAAACATTATCCTCATGCAAGGTCCTTTTGATTATGACTTAAACCTTGCTTTAATGAAAAAATATAAAGCTGAATTTTTAGTCACAAAACAAACTGGTTCGACTGGTGGATTTGACGAAAAAATTCTTGCTGCAAAAAATCTTGATATGAAAATACTTGTAATTTTAAGCGAGCAGGAAAATTTAGACACTGGAAATTCTTTAGATGAAGTAAAAGAAATTCTACTTCTTGGAGGAAAAAATGGATAAAAAAAACTTTTTCCCTTTATTCAAAAGATGTGAAAATGCTTTAGTTATAGTTTTTGGCGGAGGAA
>CAYJLB010000024.1:0-2366 GCA_964370845.1 uncultured Oscillospiraceae bacterium | reverse complement strand
ATCGCTTTTAGAAGGGTGTCATCTCTGCTAAATTTCAACCTTAAAATTAAAGTAATTTCCCCCGAATTTACTGATAATTTTACTAAAATTAGCGAAAATGAAAACCTTGAATTAATAAAAAATTGCTATGAAAAAAAGTTTATTCAAGATTGTTTATTTGTACTTGCTTGCACAAACAACACTGAAATAAATAAGGAAATTTCTACAGTTTGCATTGAAAAAAACATTGAAGTAAATGATTGTTCAACTAAAGAAAATTGTACATTTTACTTCCCTTTTTTGATAAATAATGACGTTACTGTTGGAATTTGTGGCGATGGAACTGACCATAAAAAAACTAAAAAAATTGGCGATGAGATTAGACTTTTTTTAACAGAAAGGATTGATTAATATTAAAATTTGTGTCGCAAGCCGAGAAAGTAAGCTCGCTGTTATTCAATCGAATATTGTTATTGATTACATTGAGAAGTACCATAAAGATGTTGAAATATCATTGCTTACAATGAAAACTACTGGTGATATTATTTTAGATAAAGCCCTTGATAAAATTGGTGGGAAAGGGCTCTTTGTTAAGGAACTTGACAAAGCTCTTTTAGAGGGAAAAGCTGACATAACTGTTCACAGTTACAAAGATATGCCTATGAATATTGATGAAAAGTTACCTGTTGTTGCGGTTTCAAAGAGAGTAGACCCTCGTGATGTTCTTATTTTGCCTTTGGGAGCAACTGAAATTAATCCCTCAAAGCCTATTGGTTGTTCTAGCAAAAGGCGACAAATTCAACTAAGAAAATTATACCCAAACCTTGAAGTAAAGCCTATTCGTGGAAATGTCCAAACAAGGCTTGCAAAACTTGATAGTGGTGAATTTTCCGCTATTATTCTAGCTTTTGCTGGGATAAAAAGACTTGGTTTAGAGGAAAGAATTAGTAGGATTTTTTCTGTAGAGGAAATTATTCCTGCCGCTTGTCAAGGTGTAATTTGCGTTCAAGCAAGAGAAAATTTTTCCACTTCTTTCTTAAAAGAATTTCACTGTGAGGACAGTTTTTACATAACAAATGCTGAACGAGCTTTTGTGAGAGAATTGGACGGTGGTTGTTCCTCCCCTGTTGCGGCTCACGGAACTTTAGAAGGTGAAAACATCACTTTGACGGGATTTTACGTTGATGAAAATGAAATTCCTTACATAAAAACAGTTACTGGCAGCAAATTTGATGGTGAAAAAATTGGGCAAGATTTAGCTAATGAATTAAAAAGGAAAGTTATATAGATGGGAAAAGTGTATTTAATCGGCGCAGGCCCCGGTGAAAAAGGTTTGCTCACTTTAAAAGCTTTGGAGCTGCTAGAAAAAGCTGATGTTGTGATTTATGATAGATTGATTTCTGAGGAAATTTTGGACTTAATTCCGCTTTCTGCTGAAAAAATTAATGTAGGAAAAAATGTTGGAAATCACCCTGTCCCACAAGAAAAAATCAATGAAATTTTAGTTGAATATGGCATGAAAAAAGGCGTTGTTATAAGGCTTAAAGGTGGTGACCCTTTCGTATTCGGACGTGGTGGCGAGGAGCTTGAGGGACTTGTGGAAAATAACATTCCATTTGAAGTTGTCCCTGGAATAACTTCTTCCATTTCTGCCCCCATGTATGGAGGAATTCCTGTTACACACCGTGATTTTTGCTCATCATTTCATATTATAACAGGTCATGCAAAAAAAGATGAACCGCTCCAAATCGACTATTCTTCTCTAGTTAAACTCAACGGAACTTTGATATTTATGATGTCAGTTTCTTCATCGAGAGAGATTGCAAAGGGCTTAATTACTGCGGGAATGGACGAAAATATGCCTTTTGCTTTCATTGAAAATGCAACAAGACCTTATCAACGTAAATTTATTGGAAAGCTTTGTGAAATAGAGAAAGTTATTGAGGAAAATAAGGTTGTTTCACCAGCAGTTTTTGTAGTTGGAAAAGTTTGTGAATTGTCGGAAAAATTCGATTGGTTTTCTTCAAAACCTCTTTTCAACAAGAAAATTTTAGTTACACAGCCAAAGAAAAATCAGTCTAAATTAGGAGATTTACTAAAAGAAAATGGTGCAAACGTTAAGTTAATGCCAATGATTGAAACTGCTGAAATCAGACCGTTAGACCTTGATTTAACAGGATTTGATACAATTATTTTTACTAGTAGTAATGGAGTAATTTCTTTCTTTGATGAGTTATTTTCAAAGGGAAAAGATGTGCGTTTTTTATCAGCTAAAAAATTTGCTTGTGTAGGAAAAGAAACTGCAAACACTCTGAAAAATTATGGAATTATTGCTGATTTTATTCCTAGTTATTTTGACGGTGAAACCCTTGGCTTAGAAATGATAG
>CAYJLB010000023.1:0-29108 GCA_964370845.1 uncultured Oscillospiraceae bacterium | reverse complement strand
TCGTTGATTTTTTGAAAAAAATGTGCTAAAATAACTTATGTAAATAAATTACTAATCCAAATATCAGTCGGACCGTTAGTCTTTTAGTCGTTGTATTTAGTTTTGCAACACTTTTAGTAGGAGGTAATATTTATGACTTATGAAGAAATATTCAATGAAGTAAAAAAAGCAGTAAAAGATGCTGATGTTAGTTTTGTTAAAGAACATCTAGCATATCAATTTACTATTACGGGTGAGGGTGAAGGCAAATTTTATGCTGAAGTCGATAATGGAACGCTTATGGTTGAACCTTATGACTATATCGATTGTGATGCAGAATTTGTTGCTGACGCTAAAACCCTTATGAAAATACTAAAAGGTGAAAAAGATCCAGTTCTCGCTTTTACCCTTGGCAAACTTAAAGTTCACGGAAGTCTTGATAAAGCTTTGAAATTAAAAGATTTTATCAATAGCGCTGAAAATTAATTTTTGTTCTAAGGATATAGCCTGTCCTTGAAAAAAAGGGCAGGCTTTTTCATATATTTTTTAGAAAGGTAAAATACTTTTATGGTAAAATGGGTTTTAGGTGCAACAGGTGTTGCCGCTTTATCAACTGTGGTTATTGCAAAATACTTTTTTAACCGCACTATGATTAGACAAAATGCTAAAGTCGAAAGAACTATGAAAATGTCTGGGGTTGATTGGGGAGCGTATAAATCAACTATGGATACTAACAAAGAATGGCTTTTATCCCTTCCTAAAGACACTGTAACGTTAAAATCAAGGGATAATTTAAAACTTCGAGGTTATTATTTCCAAAACCAAAACACAAAAAATGATAAAAACCAAAAAACTGTAATGCTATTTCACGGTTATACAAGTAATAGTTTGGGTGAACATCCTACTATTGCAAGAATTTATTATGACCTTGGTTACAATATTTTTATGATGGACCACAGGGCACATGGAGATAGTGAAGGAAGTTACATCGGTTTTGGTGTCCTTGACAGGCTTGACGGGCTTGCTTGGATAAAATATTTGAACAAGCGATTTAAAGATAATTTACATAAAATTGTGCTACACGGGGATTCAATGGGTGGAGCTACCGTTACTATGATGAGCGGTTTAGATTTACCTAAAAACGTTGTAGCAATTGTGTCCGATTGTGCATTTACTAGTGCTTGGGATGTTTTTGACCATGTACTAAAAACAATGTACCACATTCCTTCCTATCCAATTCTTGCAATTGCAGATAAAATGGTGCAAAAACAAGCCGGATATAGTATTCGTGAATGTAACGGACTAAATGAAGTTAGGAAAGCAAAAGTTCCTATACTGTTTTTACACGGTGAAAATGATTTTTTTGTACCTTGTAAAATGGTGTATCAGTTGTATGAAAATTGTGCTTCTGAAAAAGAACTTTTTGTTATAAAAGGCGCAAGTCACGCAAATAGTATTTATCATGGATATGAAAATTATCGAGATAAAGTTACTAAGTTTTTGGAAAAGTTAGAAAATTAAAAAAGAAAAAGAAAAAGAAAAGTTAAAAATTAGGAAAAAATTAGAAGTGAAGGGATGATTATTATGAAAACTCGTTTAGGAAACAAGGTTTACCCATTGTCAGCGGCTCAAAGGTTGCAAGTGTTTCAAACTGAATACTGCCCTAAAAAAGAGCTTTTGAACATCGGAGCAAGCCTTACAATTGAAATTGAAATTGACAAAGATTTATTAAGAGAGGCTATTGCTGAGGCTTATGCTCGTTGTGAGTCTATGAGATTAAGATTTGTTAAGGACAAAGATGGCACTGTTTATCAATATGTAATCAAAAAAGAGGAGAGAGAAGTTCCTTATTTTGATTTCACAGGGTGGCAAGAAGATGACGCTAAAAAAGAGATGGAGGATTGGACTTCTACTCCATTTGAAAGATATGATACTTCTTTAAATAAAGTAGTTATGATAAAAACTCCTGATGGATTTGAGGGGATTTATCTTTGTGTTGACCACTTAATAATGGACGCACAATCTATAATCCTTTTCTTTAGAGATATTATTGAAATTTATTGCTTTAAAAAGTATCCAGAACATGAGGGTGTTGCTTATCCAAAAGAAATGGAGTCATACTTAAAACAGCTTAAAATCGACCTAGATTATTCTGCTGGAAGCAAGGCTAATCTACGTGATAGAGAATTTTTCACTAAACAAATTATGGAAAGTGAACCTATTTTTAATCATTTTACAGGTAAAGAATTTTTAGAAAAACAAAGAGAAGAAAACAAAAATCCTAAGCAAAGAGCTGCATTTTATTTGGTTGAAGATGCAACTTCAAATATTATTAATTTTAACCTTGAGCCTGAACCATCATTTGAACTAATGCGTTTTTGTGAGGCTAATGGAGTTTCAATGCAAGGTCTTGTTATGATGGGACTTCGTACTTATTATCAAAAACAAAATGAGAATGATGATGTTTCTATCCTTTCAATGGTTGCAAGACGTGCGACAAAATTGGAAAAAAGATGTGGTGGGTCAAGAGTTCACGCATTCCCTTGCCGTACAAAAGTTTCCCTAGAAGAAACTTTTATGGACGGAATAATGAAAATTCGTGATACGCAAAACCAAATGTTCCGTCATGCAAATTTCAGTACCGCTGAATATTTTGGTATCCGTAGTAAAATATACAACTTGAAACAAGGGCAAACTTACGAGCCAATGGGCTTTACATATCAACCTATGACTTTGGATAGAGCTGGACTTACAAAAATGGGCGACATTCGTTATAAATCCGCAAGATACACAAATAGATGTTGTGCACAAGCTTTATACTTAACACTTTCACACAGAGCTATTGACAGCGGATTGGAATTTAGCTTTGAACATAGACCTGGAATTGTAAATTACGAACAACTTGAGCATTTATATTATTACGTTTGTAAAATTCTATTTGAAGCAATTAAAGATCCAAACAAAACTGTTGGAGAAATTATTGCTGCAGTTTAATTTAGTTAAACCAAGAAAAATAAAGATAAAAAAATTATTATAAAGGAAAGAATTAAAATGTTTGAAAAAGTAAAAGTAATTATTGAAAATTATGTTGATGTTGAAGAAGGAAAAATCACTGCAGAAAGCAGATTTATTGAGGATTTAGGCTTTAATTCATACGATTTTATGAGTATGGTTGGCGAAATTGAAGATACTTTTGATATTGAAGTTGAGGAAAGAAAAGTTGTTAACATTAAAACTGTTGGCGATGCTGTAGCTTATATTGAGGAGTTACAATAATTTAATTACTTAAAATTTAATATTAGAAAGGGGTCTTTTATTTGCAAATTCAAAATATGAAAGAAATTATCGACTTTACTGCGAAAACCTATGGAGATGCTACTGCATTTTGCTATAAATCGGGAAAAGAACTTGAGGAAAAGTCTTATAACCAACTTAAAGCGGACACTGAAAGTTTTAGTAATGTGCTAAAATCCCTTGATGTGATAGGTGAACATATTGCTGTTATCGGAACGACAAGTTATGAGTGGGTTACTACATACTTTGGAACTGTAAACTCTGGTAGTGTTATTGTTCCTGTTGACGTATTGCTTCCTGTTGATGATTTATGCGAATTACTTGACAGAGCGGACGTGTCAGTTCTTGTTTTTGATGAAATTCGCCTTGATTTAGCGAAAGTTGTTAAAGAAAAATGCCCTAAAATTAAATATGTTATTTCAATGTTTGATAAAGAGGATAAGGACGGATTTTTATCTTTCCCAAAACTTTTAGAAGCAAACAAAGGTGAGTTTTCCACCGAAATAGATAAGTCAAAAATGTGTTGTATCCTTTACACTTCGGGGACAACTGGAAAAAGCAAAGGTGTAATGCTTTCACATCAAAATTTATCTGATAACGCAACTTGTTTTGATATGAAAATCCCTGCTGGAACTGTTACTATGTCAGTTTTGCCAATTCATCACGTCTATTGCTTTACAATGGACATTTTAAAAGCTTTACACCTTGGTGCAAAAATTTGTATTAACGATTCAATTATGAGAGTTTCAAAGAATATGAAACTATTCAAACCTGATATGATTTTGCTTGTTCCTTTGGTAATTGAGTCGATTTATGCAAAATTAGTAGCTTCGGGTGGTGTTTTGCCTAAAAAATTAGTTGCTAAAAGTGCTTTTGGTGGAAATTTAAAAACTATTGTAAGTGGTGGTGCTTACCTAAACCCTGAATTAATTGAAAAATTTAGAGCTTATGGTATTACAATTTTACAAGGTTATGGAATGACTGAATGTTCACCTGTAATCAGCTCGAATTTAACTTGGCAAAGTAAGGACACTTCTGTTGGTAAATTAATTCCTAACTGTGAAGCTAAAATTGTTGAGGACGAAATTTGGGTAAAGGGTTCAAGTGTAATGCTTGGATATTACAAAATGCCACAAGAAACGGCTGAAACTCTTGAAGATGGCTGGCTAAAAACAGGGGATTTAGGTTATATTGATGAAGATAATTTTGTTTATATAACTGGTCGAAAGAAAAATCTTATTATTTTAGCAAATGGCGAAAATGTTTCTCCTGAAGAAATTGAAAATGCTATTGCTCCATCGCCTTTGATTAAAGAAATTATTGTTAAAGAAAAAGAAACTCAAATTCATGCGGAAATTTTCCCTGATTTAGAGTATGTAGCTAAAAAGAAAGTTAAAAATATAGAGGAGGCTCTCCAAAAAGTAATTGATGATTACAACTCGGACAAGCCTATGTACAAAAGAGTGGTTAGTTTTGCTGTTCGTGATACCGAATTTGAGAAAACTCCTTCTAAAAAAATAAAGAGAAAATAATAAAAAATAGGTTACACAAGTTGAATTTTTCTTGTGTAACCTATTTTTATTATTTGTATTTACGCCCAAGGGTCACTAGCGACAGGTTTTCTTATATCAGGTAAAATAAAATATTCCCATAAAAACCATTGCCCAGTGGAGGGTTTACTTCTAAGTTTTATTCCTCTTGCGTTATCTGCTCCACCTGATTTCAGGAATAATTGCAAATAACCCTCGCCAATTAAATCCTCACTATGAGGAGTTTTATATACTTTAATTGTATAAGGTGATTTTGGTTCGTAGTTATTTTGTGGAGTTGCCCCATCAAAATAAGAAGAAATCACATATTCTTTTCCTGATAATCTGTCACGCAAAAACTGTTTCTCATATGGTGAAAGTGGTTTTGGACCTTTTAAAAAATTAAGCATTTCTATGCAAATATCTTTATTTACTGGATAAGAGCAAAAAGCTGCAATAGTTAGTGCAATAACTTTGTTTGGGTCTTTTAAATCTGCTCCGTCCATAGTTTTTAGCTCGTCAACTGAAGAAGGAATTTTATCAAGAACATTACTCACACAGCTAGCATTTGCAAGTCCGTCAGGATTACTTCCTATATCATTAGCTATTGAATTAGCAGTATTTTCCACATTATTTTTCAGTTTATCAAAAAATCCCATATTAACTCCGTCCTTTCAAAAATCGATAAATAAATAACTTATAATTTCTTTATTATATTATAGCTTAAAGTTCGGGAAGATGTAAATGTGCCGTAAGGCACATTTTATGTGCCAGCGGTAAGGCACGTTTTATGTGAGCGTAAGGCACATTTTATGTGAGCGTAAGGCACATTTTATGTGAGCGTAAGGCACGTTTTATGTGAGCGGTAAGGCACATTTATGTGAGCGTAAGGCACACGTTCCTCACTAATGTGGTAATGGAAGCAACATTGCATTGTCCGATTTTCATAAAAAATGGGAGCGAAAAAATTCACTCCCATAAAAATATTAACTCACAGTAGCACTAACTCCAGTTACTCCAAGTTCGTTCGCCCACACAAGGGACTCGTAGGAAACAACAATTTCTCCTGTACCTGTGTTAATGTGGAAAATAAAATCATCAGCATTTCCAAGGGCAGACTGTGCATCGCCTATCATATAATGATAATGGTCGATTATATTTGATTCATTTTCCCCAGCTTTTGCATTGACAAAATGAGAAATAAGGCTATCCATTTTAAGCAAAGATGGGTGGTCTTTTTCTATACTAGGAACTTTCAAGCCACCTTTTGTGAAGTCGGAGGCACAAACAATATGCCTTACAATTAAAGAACCATCTGTCGAATGGTTTCCGTCCGTTGACCATGCTACTTCCACAATTACATTTGCTGGAACACCTGTTGAAGGTATCGCAATAGCCATTATAGCAGCTTCCATTATTTTAGTCGCAATTGCAATATCGCTTTGTTCTCTTGCATCTTCAACATACTTCAAATATTGCGGAGAAATAACTGCAGATAGAATTGCTATTATTGCAATAACAATAATTAATTCCACCATAGTAAAACCGCCATTTTTTCTGATTTTCTTGTTTAGCTTTTTCTTTAAATAATTTTCTAGTCTTCGCATTAATCTCACTTTCCTATTAATTAATGCAATTAAAGTGAAATTACATTAATCGATACTTAATTTTATACAAACTGGTAAATCTTTATTAGTTGGAATATATTCAGAAACGATAGTTAAATATTCATCGTCCTGAATAACCTTGCACTCTTTATTATAACCTAAAAGTTCTGCTTTTTCAATACTTGGATTAAATTTTTTTCCGTTATTGCTAAGAGTTCTAATTCTGTAAACTCCGTCCCCAGCCCCACGCATTGCAAAAATGTAAAGAGCTCCTGCTTTATATGTAAATCTGTAATCTTCAGTTGTGTAAGATTTTCTCTTTGTGTCAGTGAAATGTCCTTCTTCCGTAACGATTGGGCCCTCGCCATATTTTCTAAATGGATAAGAATCATAAATTGCTTCTCCGTTGATTTTTAGCCATTCTCCAACGTCGCGAAGAATTTTTTCGTCTTCTTTTGGGATAGTTCCATCAGCTTTAGGTCCTATGTTTAGTAGCAATGAACCATTTTTTGCAACAACGTCAACAAGATCGCAAATTACCTCATAAGATTGTTTGTAATCATTGTTTTCGGTATAACACCAAGAATTTTTTGCAACAGAAGTATCGTTTTGCCAGAAAAATGGCGAAACGTCGGATAGTTGTCCTCTTTCAATATCGCGAACTGCACTTGTGTGTTGGAAAGCATCGTTTTTGTAGTTTATTGTAACTTCTTCGCCCCATTCTAAACCACGATTGTAGTAATAAGCCATAAATTTTTTCAAATAAGGCTTCATTGCAGAAACTTGAATCCACCAGTCAAAATACATTATTTTCGGTTTATATTTATCAACAATTTCACAAGTTCGAGCTAACCAGTCTTCCATAAAAATTGGGTCAAGGTCACCAACATGAATTGAACCTTGGTCAGTTGTAACAGCTGCCCCTTCTTCCCCAAAAGGTTCTTTATAAGATGGCCAGTACATGTCGGAATATTCAGCTTCACCGCTAAAACCGCTGTCAAATTCCCTCATTCCGCTCATAAACCAGTAATGTTCAACTCTATGTGATGAAGCTGTAATTGTCATATCTCTTTTTTCACATTCTCTTTTAAGTTCGCCTAAAACGTCCACCATAGGACCTTTTTTTGAAGCACACCAATCGGATAAATTGCTGTCATACATTTGAAAACCGTCATGATGTTCAGCTACAGGCATTACAAATCTTGCCCCAGCATCTTTGAATAATTCAGCCCATTGTGCAGGGTCAAATTTTTCCGCTTTAAACATTGGAACAAAATCTTTATAGCCAAAATCTTTATGCTTTCCATAAGTTTTTATGTGGTGGTGAAAATAGCTGTTTTCCCCAGGATAAGCATTTTCTTGATGCATAAAACGTGGATACCACTCACCACCAAAAGCTGGAACTGCATACACTCCCCAGTGAATAAAAATTCCAAATTTTGCATTTCTATACCAATCGGGAACTTTGTGATTTACAAGACTTTCCCAATTATCTTTGTACTTTCCATTTTCAATAACTTGGTCGATTACTTTTAGATAGTCTTTCATATTTTGCATATAATTATTCATTTTTGTTCGTCCTTTCTCAATAAAAACAGAAATTATTTAGTGAATTACAATAAATTTCACAAAAGCGAAACGTTTTGTTTTGCTGTGCAAAAATAGTCAAGCAGTAAGCCTGACTATTTTATTAAATTGTAAATTGACAATTATTTGCAAACACAAGCAATAATTTCGCCCATTTGATCTCTAGTTGCACCACAAGCGTTTGATTCGTCAGTGTCAATGTGCATAGCAGCTGCAAATGTAGCATTTACACGACATACTACATCGCCAAAAATAGTAGTTCTATCAGGTGTTTGTACTTTTACGCAAACAATTTCTTTGTCAGAAACATTTAATTCAGCAGCATCTTCAGGTGTTAAATGGATATGACGTTTTGCAACAATTACACCCTCTTTAAGTTCAACTTCACCACATGGACCCACAAGTTTACAACCAGCAGAACCAGCAACGTCGCCAGATTCTCTGATAGGAGCGTTTAGACCGATTGAACGTGCGTCAGTAGCGGAAAGTTCAATTTGAGTAGCAGGACGAGTAGGACCTAGAATAGTCACTCCAGCGATTTCTTTTTTAGGGCCAACAACTGTAATTCTTTCTTCACAAGCGAATTGTCCAGGTTGTGAAAGTTCTTTTTTTGAAGTTAAAGTAGCACCTTTACCGAAAAGGATTTCTAAATCCTCTTGAGATACGTGTGCGTGACGAGCTGATGTTTCAACAATAAATTTTGACATTTTTTGTTCCTCCTGTTAAAATAGTAAATATATATAATTTTTAAAAATTACACCATATATATTTTACTACTTTTTTCTAGTAAGGTCAAGTTATAAATTCGAATTTATGCAAAAAAAATAATGAAAACAAGAGAGGAATGTTATAAAAATTGAACAAAATTGACAAATTATTAACAATTAAAAATAAGGTGGAAATCTGTACAAATTGCCCCCTTCACGAGAACAGAAACAACATTGTTTTTGGTGATGGAAATGAAAATTCTAAGGTGATTTTAGTAGGGGAAGCCCCTGGTGCAAATGAAGATTTACAGGGAATTCCTTTTGTGGGGAGAAGTGGTAAATTGCTCACAGAACTGCTTTTTGAAATAGGCTTATCTCGTGAAAAAAACTTGTATATAACAAATACTGTGAAATGTCGCCCTGTTAATAATGCTAACCCGAAAACCGCAGAAACAAAGGCTTGCCGCCATTTTCTAGAGGAACAAATTGAAGTTATTACTCCGAAAGTGATTATCCTTGCTGGAAACTTTCCTATAAAATATTTCTTCCCAAAATCGGCGGGAGTAGGAACTGTTCACGGTGAATTTATTGAGCAGAATGGAATAAATTTTTTCCCTATTTATCACCCTGCGGCACTCCTTAGAAATAGAAATTTAATTCCCACTGCAAAAGCGGATTTTGAGAAGTTAAAATCCTATTTGCTTAAAGAAAATATAATTTAATATTTTAATTTATTAATTTAAAATTAACAAAAAACTCTTTAAAAAAACTGAGAAATGTGTTATTATATAATTGAAAGTGGGGTAACCACTCTTTTTCCGTATTTATTTCGAAGATTATCCATTGTTTTGTCGAGATTTTCTAGTTTTTCTTTTTTCAATGTGTCCTCAAACAAGTTCATTTGTGTTATTTCGTCAGTTTTTTTCAATGAAATCGCTCTTATTCCAACAGAACGCAAGTTTTTTCGCCAATTGTAATTTTCAAGAAAAAGCTCATAACCCGCCTTGCAAAGTGGAACAGCGGAAAATATGTTTTGTTCAAGTTGTTTTTGAAACTCGAAAGTTTGAAAATCGCTAGTTTTTATGGAAATACAAACGCCTGAAGCATACATATTATGCTTTCTTAAACGTTCGCAAACATTTTGTGACAATTTCAAAAGAGTTGTCCAAACTTCATCATTTGAGGTCAAATCTTCGGGGGGAGTAGTGCTGTTTCCAATAGTTTTAAGCTCTCTCTTATATGAGGACTGTGAAACTTCCGAAGTGTCAAGTCCATTCGCATTTCTCCAAAGTTCATAACCGTGGACACCGAACTTCTCCTTTAAAAATTCAGGTGGAGTTGTGGCAAGTTGTCCTAAATTTTCTATATAATAACGAGAAAGTTTGCTTTGTGTAGCTCCGCCAACGCCAAGCATATCACTACAAGGTAAGCACCAAACTTTTTCCTTGAAGTTTTCTTTCGAAATAATAGTAAGTCCGTCAGGTTTTTTCATATCTGAGCCAAGTTTCGCAAAAACTTTGTTAAAACTCACTCCGACAGAGGCTGTGATGCCAAGTTCGTGTTTTATGTCCTCTTTAATTTTCATTGCAATATCTTCCCCCGAACCAAAAAGCAAAAAAGAGCCACTCACGTCCAAATAACATTCGTCAATGCCAAAAGGCTCAACTTTATCGGTATAACGGGTGTAAATTTCATAGGCTTTTTTAGAGAATTCCTCGTACAAGCCTTTTGAGGGAGGGACAATAACTAAGTTTCTACATTTTTTCATAGCCATCCAAATCGGTTCGGCAGTTTTAACTCCAAAAGATTTTGCAAGCTCATTTTTAGCGAGAACAATTCCACGCCTGTCTTTAACGCTTCCGCAAACAGCAATAGCTTTGTCCTTTAAATCGGGATTTTTAACCATTTCCACCGAGGCGAAAAAGTTGTTTAAGTCGCAATGTAAAATTGTTCGATTTTTAATTTTAAGTTCAGTCATACAATCACTCCTAAACAAACGTTTTGTTTTTCTATAATTTATGATAACAGATTTTTTTATATTTGTAAATAGATTTTCGAAACAAATGTTTATATTTTTGTATTTTGTAGATTTGCACAAAATGAAACTTACGTTTCTTTATATTGTATAATTTTTAAGAAAGGAATGGCTTTTTATGTCGAATTCTGGTTTAAGTAATTTAAGAAAAATGATTTTAGTAGCTATTATTTTTCTACTGTTAGGAATATTCTTTGTTTTATATACTTTAAGTCTTGAAAAATCAAGAGAAGAAGTGGTTTTTGTGCAGGGTACAACTGTTGAAACAACTTTAGCTGAAACTACAAAAATAACTTCCACTGAAGAAGAAAATGCAAATGAAACTACTGAAAGCGTAGAAACAGAAAATATAATTAGTAGCAATGAAAGCACTTCTGCTACAACGGAACAACCAGCTGAAACAGGTGCTCAAATTGGGATTATAAACATAAATACTGCCACAAAAGAGGAATTAATGACCCTTTCTGGAATAGGGGAAGTAAAGGCGGAAAGTGTGATTTCTTACCGTGAAGAAAATGGTGATTTTTATGCTATAGAGGAAATTATGGACGTTTCGGGAATTGGTGAAGGGACTTTTAATAATATTCGTGACTTTATCACTGTAGGGTGATAAAAATAGTTATTTCGCACAAGTTTTATCTTTAGATTTGTCAAGAATTTGTTTTTATTTTTTTGGGAAATTTGTTGAAATTAATTATGTTATGTTGTATAATGGGTATGTAATATTTTTTAGAGGTGATAAATTTGCATTTTGCTTTATTTAGTGGGAATAAATTCGTTTTTTCTTATTTCAAGGGCAGAGTTGCAAGTTTTTTTCTTTTTAATATTAGATTTGTAACAGGCTGTGACTAATTTGTCGCAGTTTTTTTATTACAATAATTTAACCAATAGTTTTGTTTTAACGTAAAATGCATTAGATTTTTGTGCATTTGAATAGGAAAGGAATTGATTATTATGAAAAAAGTAGCAATTATCATGGGCAGTGACAGCGATTTTCCAATAGTTAAGGACGCAGTTGTGGAACTTAAAAAATATGGAATTGAAACTGAAGTAAAAGTTATGTCCGCTCACAGAACGCCTGCTCTTGCATGTGAATTTGCAAGCAATGCAAAAGAAAACGGATTTGGCGTTATTATAGCGGCGGCTGGTATGGCGGCTCACCTTGCAGGTGTATTAGCTGGACATACAACTTTACCTGTTATTGGTATTCCTATTAAATCCACTTTAGACGGACTTGACGCACTTTTGGCAACTGTTATGATGCCTCCTGGAATTCCTGTTGCAACTGTTGCTGTTAATGGAGCAAAAAATGCAGCTATTTTAGCTGTTCAAATGCTTGCTATTAATGATGATGTTTTAGCTGGCAAATTGGCTGATGCAAAAAAAGAGATGGTTGATGGAGTTGTAGCTAAAAATGCTAAACTTCAAGAAGAAGTGGCTAAACTTTAATTCATACAAAAACTTGTTAATTTATATATTGAAAGGAATTGATTTAAAATGGCAAATATTGAAAAATTAGAACAACTATACGAGGGGAAAGCAAAGAAAATTTATGCAACTTCAAACCCTGATTATGTAATGGTAGATTACAAAGATGACGCTACTGCTTTTAATGGTGAGAAAAAAGGTACTATTATGGGCAAGGGTGTTGTTAACAACAAAATGACTAACTTTATGTTCAAGATGCTTGAAGAAGCTGGCGTTCCTACTCACCTTGTTGAAGAAATTTCTGATAGAGAAACTATTGTAAAAAAAGTTGAAATTGTTCCTTTAGAAGTAATTATTAGAAACGTTGCTGCTGGTTCATTTGCTAAAAAAATGGGCGTTGAAGAAGGTACAAAATTACTTTGTCCTACATTCGAATATTCATATAAAGACGATGCTCTAGGTGATCCATTTATCAATGATTTCTACGCTTTAGCATTAGGTTTTGCTACTCGTGAAGAAATGGATACTATTCAAAAATATGCATTTATGGTTAACGATTTTATGCTAAAATATTTTAAAGAATTAAACATTGATTTAATTGACTTTAAACTTGAATTTGGTAGATTTAATGGGCAAATTATCCTTGCTGATGAAATTTCACCTGACACTTGCCGTTTCTGGGATAGCACTACAAAAGAAAAACTTGATAAAGACCGTTTCCGTCGTGATATGGGTGGAGTTGAAGATGCTTATCAAGAAATTATGAAACGTATTATGGGTGAATAATTCCCTTTATTTGTATAAGAATGGTCGTTTTTATGGAGGATTTTAATGTTTGATAAATTAAATGAGGAATGTGGCGTTTTTGGTATTTACAGTAAAACTACCACCGACGTTGCTGCTTCTGTTTACTACGGTCTTTACGCACTTCAACATAGAGGGCAAGAAAGTTGCGGAATTGTTGTAAATGACTGTGGAGTTTTTTCACAACACAAGGACTTAGGGCTTGTGAATGACGTTTTTACTAAAGACGTAATGGCGAAACTCGGACAAGGACAAATTGCTATTGGACACGATAGATATGGTACTACAGGGGCGACTGTTCGCTCTAACACTCAACCTATTGTGGTTAGGCATATAAATGGACCTATGGCAGTGGCGCATAATGGAAATCTTACTAATGCAGCTGTTTTGCGTAAAGAATATGAACTTAAGGGCGGAATTTTCCACACTACAAATGACACTGAGGTAATAGCTTATGCAATTACTGAAGCAAGGCTTTCTTCACGTTCAATTCAACAAGCTGTTGAGAAAGCAATGTTTAGACTTGAGGGTGCGTATTCAATTTTAGTTATGTCACCAAGAAAGCTTATTGCGGCTCGTGATAAAACTGGATTTAGACCACTTTGTATTGGTCAAAATAGCGAGGGAGATTATGTTGTTGCAAGTGAAAGTTGTGCTTTAGATAGTGTTAGTGCTACTTTTATTCGTGATATTGAACCTGGGGAAATTGTTCTTATTGATGAAAATGGAATTGAATCCATTAAAACTCATTGTGGGCAAAGAGGGAAAATGTGCGTGTTTGAATATGTGTATTTCGCTCGCCCTGATTCAGTTATTGAAGGGTTTAGTGTTCATAGAGCAAGACAACGTGCAGGTGAATTTTTAGCTAAATCTCACCCAGTTGAGGCTGATGTTGTAATTGGTGTTCCTGATTCTGGACTTGATGCTGCACTTGGTTATTCCAAAGCAAGCGGTATTCCTTATGGAATTGGATTTATCAAAAATAAATATATTGGACGTACTTTTATTCAACCTGGACAAAAGGAACGTGAAAATGCTGTAAGAATTAAACTTAATGTAATTTCAGAAATTGTTAAAGATAAAAAAGTAATTTTAGTCGATGACTCAATTGTTCGTGGAACTACAAGTGGAAGAATTGTAAAACTTATTCGTGATGCGGGTGCAAAAGAAGTTCATATGAGAATTTCTAGCCCTCCTTTCACAAATCCATGTTATTTTGGGACGGATATTGATAGCAAGGAAAATTTAATTGCTTGTAAAATGACTGTGCCCGAAATTGGTGAATTTATTGGAGCAGACTCCCTTGGATATTTGTCCGTTGAGGAAGTTAATCAAATTGCTGTGGGTGCAAATACTGATTTCTGTGACGGCTGTTTTACTGGGAAATATCCTATTGAACCGCCTATGGAAACTCCTAAAGATAAGTTTGAATTTAAGATTAATTTGCAAACTTCATTATCTATAGATTAATTGAAAGGAATTGTGATTTATAATGAGTAGCGAAAGCAATAGCTATAGTAATAGCTATAAAGAAGCGGGTGTTGACGTAACTGCTGGTTACAAAGCTGTTGAGCTTATGAAAGAACACGTTGGGAGAACTATGACTAGTGGAGTTCTTTCGGGAATTGGCGGTTTTGGAGGTCTTTTTGAACTTGATATCACTGATATAAAAAAACCTGTTTTAGTTTCGGGCACTGACGGTGTTGGAACTAAACTTAAACTTGCTTTTTTAATGGACAAACATAACACTGTGGGCATTGACTGTGTCGCTATGTGTGTAAATGATATAATTTGCTGTGGCGCGAAACCACAATTTTTCCTTGATTATATTGCTTGTGGAAAAAATGTTCCTGAAAAAATTGCTAAAATTGTTGAGGGAATTGCTGACGGTTGCGTTATGTCCGACTGTGCTTTAGTTGGCGGTGAAACTGCTGAAATGCCAGGATTTTACCCTGAAGATGAATACGATTTAGCTGGTTTTTCAGTTGGAATTGTCGACAAGGATAAAATTCTTAAACCGGAAAGTCAAAAGGCTGGGGACGTGATAATTGCACTTCCTTCAAGCGGTGTTCATTCCAACGGATTTTCTCTTGTTAGAAAGGTATTTTCTGTAACTGAGGTTAATTTAGCAAGACATTATTCCGAACTTGGAACAACTCTTGGTGAAACATTGATTACACCTACAAAAATTTATGTAAAACCAATTCTAGCTTTGTTAAAAGAAGTTGCTGTTAAGTCAATTTCTCATATTACAGGCGGTGGATTTTACGAAAATATTCCACGTTCACTTCCTAAGGGTATTTCTGCTGAAATTAATAGAGAAGATGTGAGAGTTCTTCCTATTTTTGAACTTATCATGAAAACAGGAAATGTCCCTGAAAGAGATATGTTTAACACTTTCAACATGGGCGTTGGAATGTGCGTTGTAGTTGATAAAAATGATGTTGACACTGCACTTTCAATCCTTAAAGCAAATGGTGAGGAAGCTTATGTTCTTGGAACTTTAGTTGACAGTGACGAGGGTGTTATAATTAAATAAGTGGTTTAATTCCGCATAATTCTAGTTTTAGTGTTATGCGGTATTGCCGTTTTTTTGAGAGTTTTATATTTTGGAGGAATTCATAATTATATGAAGAATTACGAGAATATTTTTGTAGATTTAGACGGAACGATTATTAACTCAAAAGAGGGAGTAACCAAGAGTTTAAAATATGCCCTTGAAAAAATGAATGTAAAAGACTATGATGAAAAAGTTCTTGATACATTTATTGGACCACCTTTAAGTCATTCTTTTTCTGTTCATTTTGATTTTACGAAAGAAGAAATTGATGAAGTTATTTCTTATTATCGCGAGCGATATTCGGTTAAAGGAATTTTGGAGTGTACTGCTTATGAGGGTATGGAGGGAACTTTAATTCGCCTTAAAAATGCTGGTAAAAAGCTATATTTAGGAACGTCAAAACCACTTCATTTTGCAAAGATAATATTAGAAAAATTAGAGTTTGACAAATATTTTGATGAGATTTTTGGAGCTTCTTTAGACGGAACAATTTTACATAAAGAAGATGTTTTAAATCACGCTTTTGAAACATTAAACACTCTTGAAAAAGATAAATCTATTTTAGTTGGCGACACTAAATATGACGCTATGGGAGCGAATATTGTTGGAATTGACACTTTAGGTGTGCTTTATGGGTTTGGAACAAGGGAAGAATTTGAAGAAAACAACGTAAAATATATCGTTGAAACAACTGCTGAAATAGCTGATTTATTGTTATCGGTGTAATTTTGGGAATTCGGAGGTTTTATGAAAAAAATTGCGGTTTTAGTTTCGGGTGGTGGAACTAATTTACAAGCTTTAATTGATGCACAAAAAAGTGGAAAAATAAATAATGGCGAAATTACTTTGGTAATCGCTTCAAATGATGAGGCTTATGCTTTAACTCGTGCGAAAGAAAATGGCATTAAAACTAAAGTTTTGAAGCGAAAAGATTACGAAAACGTGTCTTTGTACAGCGCTGCAATGAGGGAAGTTTTGCTTGAAGAAGGGGCAGATTTAGTTGTATATGCGGGTTTTATGACAATTCTTGATGAAAATGTCACTGATGCTTTTGCTGGAAAAATGATTAACGTTCACCCTGCTTTAATCCCGTCATTTTGCGGAAAAGGATACTATGGCTTGCACGTTCACAAAGCTGTTTTAGAAAGCGGAGTTAAGCTGACTGGGGCAACTGTTCACTTTGTAACAGAAGAATGTGATGGAGGCCCGATTATATTGCAAAAATCTGTTGCAGTAAAAAAAGGTGACAGCCCTGAAATATTACAAAAAAGAGTTATGGAAGAAGCAGAGTGGGAAATTTTACCTCTTGCAGTTTCAAAATTTTGTGAAGAAAAAATTATAATTGAAAATAATATTGCTTATGTTTTAGACTAGAAAGGACGGATTATTATGGAAATTATGTCAATTGAAAAATTATTATCTGAAAATTCTTACCCAGGGAGAGGGATTATCCTTGGAAAATCACCTTGTGGAAAATTTGCTACAATGGCTTATTTTATTATGGGAAGAAGTGAAAATTCAAGAAATAGAGTTTTTGAAACAACTGATGATGGGATTAGAACTAAGGCTTTTGACGAGTCAAAAATGACTGACCCTAGTTTAATTATATACCACCCTGTAAGAAGTTTAGGGAACAAAACTATTGTGACAAATGGCGACCAAACTGATACAATTCACGAACTTATGAACAAACAATTTACCTTTGAACAAGCTTTAAGAACTCGTGAATTTGAGCCTGATGCACCAAATTATACACCTAGAATTTCTGGAGTTGTAAAAGTTGACAAAGGTGAATTTAACTACGCACTTTCAATTTTAAAGAGTGCTGACGGTGACCCATCTTCATGTCAAAGATATGAATTTTCATACTCAAACCCAATTAATGGAGTGGGACATTTTATCCACACTTATAAATGTGATGGCAATCCAATCCCTTCTTTTGAGGGTGAGCCTGTGAAAATTGCTACTACTTCAAATATTGATGATTTTACAAATAATCTTTGGGAAAATCTAAATGAAGACAATAAAGTTTCACTTTTTGTAAGATATGTAAACCTTGAAAATGGCGAAGTTCAAACAAATATTATTAACAAGCACGATAAATAGGAGGAAATTATAATGGCTGAATTAGAATTAAAATATGGTTGTAACCCTAACCAAAAACCTGCGAGAATTTTTATTGACGGAAAAGATTTGCCTATCGAAGTTTTAAACGGAAAACCTGGCTACATTAATTTTATGGACGCACTTAACGGTTGGCAACTTGTTAAAGAGTTAAAAGAAGCAACTGGCTTTGCTGCTGCGACTTCTTTCAAGCACGTTTCACCAGCTGGCGTTGGTTTAGCACTTCCTCTTTCCGATACGTTAAAGAAAATTTATTTTGTTGATGATTTGAAATTATCACCTTTAGCTTGTGCTTATGCAAGGGCAAGAGGTGCTGATAGAATGAGTTCTTACGGCGATTTTATTGCACTTTCAGATGTTTGTGATGAAGAAACTGCAACTATTATTCAAAGAGAAGTTTCTGACGGAATTATTGCTCCTGGCTATACTGAAAAGGCTCTTGAAATCCTAAAATCAAAGAGAAAAGGAAGCTTTAATATTATCAAAATTGATGAAAATTACATTCCTGAACCACTGGAAAGAAAGCAAATTTTCGGAATTACTTTTGAGCAAGGAAGAAATGAAATCAAAATTGATAAATCAGTTCTTGACAATATTGTTACAAACAACAAAAACATTCCAGAGGAAAATAAAAATGACTTAATTATGTCATTAATTACATTAAAATACACTCAAAGTAATTCAGTTTGTTATGTAAAAGACGGTCAAGCTATTGGTATTGGTGCTGGACAACAGTCAAGAATTCACTGTACTAGACTTGCTGGAAGTAAAGCTGACAACTGGCTACTTCGTCAAGCTCCGCAAGTATTAAACTTAGAGTTTGTTGACGGAATTAGACGTGCGGACAGAGATAATGCAATTGACGTGTTCATCGGTGAAGAATTTGAAGATGTTCTAGCTGACGGAGTTTGGCAAAATATTTTCAAGGTGAAACCAGAAGTATTTACTGCCTCACAAAAGAAAGAATGGCTATCTAAACAATCAGGAGTAGCTCTTGGTTCTGATGCATTCTTCCCATTTGGCGATAATATTGAAAGAGCGAAAAAGAGCGGTGTTTCTTACATTGTTCAACCAGGTGGTTCTATTAGAGATGATAATGTTATTGAAACTTGCGATAAATACGACATTGCAATGGCAATGAACGGAATTAGACTTTTCCACCACTAATCAAGCGTGACGCTTGACCCATGCCCGCACTTTAACAAAGCAAAATAGGATATGTAGCTACTGCGAGGTCGAAAATTGTTATGACTAGAACTTTTTTTGCGTGACGCTTGACCCATACTCGCACTTTAACAAAGCAAAATAGGATATGTAGCTACTGCGAGGTCGAAAATTGTTATGACTAGAATTTTTTTTGCGTGACGCTTGACCCATACTCGCACTTTACAAAGTAAAATAGGATAAGTTCGTGTTGCGATGGGATTTTTTTCTTTGATTTAGGTAAGGCTTGCACTCGCTGTTTTTCACTAGTTCTGTAGGGGCGACCTGTGGTCGTCCGTGCGGGATGTTTATGTAGTGCTTTTTTTCAATAGTAGGGAATGCATTGTATGCATTCCGCAATGGTCATTTGAATTTTATTTTGTTAATCGGCATGCATACAATGCGTGTCCAACACAAACTATACAGGTTATTTATATGACGAAAGGAAGATTGTTATGCAAATTGCAAAACTCGACAGATACCCTATTCATATTAATCAAAGTATGCTTACTAATACATTAACCACTAATAAATTATCCGACTTATCTTTTTCATCTTTGCTTGATAATATTATTTCCGATAAGAATATTTCTACAAAGGAAAGTATTGAAGGAGAAAAATCTGAAATATCTTGCGACTGCGACCAAGACGAAATTAAATGTTTATGCGGCAGCGACAAAGATATAAGTGCAATATTGGAAAGTGACAAAAAATCTGGTATTGAAGCGTGTATGGACTGTGAAAACAGAAAAAATGGTCAATGCGACCTTTGGAACGGAGAGGACGGAGATGACCCGTTTGACATTCTTGCTGTAAGTTCTCGTGATAATGGAACAACTGATGTTGCTAAAATGTCAGACTTGCAAGCTAATCTCGATTTGATTGCCATATCATCTTTACAGTTTGATTACACTAATGCGTATGCTTACGCACATAAAAAAGTTAAGTATACAGATAATGGTTGGATAGAATAAGTAGATGATAAGCAAGAAATTATAGTTAATATCAAATTAAAAAGGTGATTTGGAGTACAAGAAAAATGAATGTTGAACTTAGTAAATTTCGTGTAATAAAAGGTATGGAAGACAAGGCTTTAGAATGGATAAAATTTTTACAAGATAATAAAGATTCGGTGCTTAAAACTTTGGATGGGGAAAATATGTATGTTGAAACTATTTTTTCCGAAAGAGATGATGAATATATGTATTTATATTGGTACTCAATTCAAGGTGAAAATGGCATTGCTGTTGAAAATAGTAACCACGATGTGGATAAAATTCACGTTGAGTATTGGGGAAAGTGCATCGATGAAAGTGTCGTTCCTATAAATTTAACTCATCAATTAACATTGCTCCCTAAACGGGTTGAAGATGCATTTTAGATAAGTTTAATAGACAAATAACAGCGGGGTTGCCCCGCAAAGGAGAGATGTCCTTATGAAAATATTAGTAATCGGCGGTGGCGGTCGTGAACATGCCATAATTATGAAACTTGCTGAAAGTAAATTAGTAGAAAAATTATATTGCACACCGGGAAATGGAGGAATTGCTAAATTTGCGGAGTGTTATGATATTAAGGCAACTGACGTGGAGGGTGTTGTTTCCCTTGCGGAAAAATTAGCTGTTGATATGGTTTGTGTTGCCCCTGACGATCCGCTTGTTCTTGGAATGGTGGACGCATTAAATGAAAAAGGAATTAGAACTTTTGGCCCTAATAAAGCGGCTGCAATTATTGAAGGAAGCAAGGTTTTTTCTAAAGATTTGATGAAAAAATATGATATTCCCACTGCATTATATGAAGTTTTTTCCAATTCTAAGGAAGCTTTTACATATCTTGAAACTAAGAGTAGTTTTCCTGTTGTAATAAAAGCTGACGGTCTTGCACTTGGAAAAGGCGTTATTATTGCACAAAATCTTGAGGAAGCTAAAGATGCTGTAACTTCAATTATGGAGGATAAAGTTTTTGGTGAAAGTGGAAATAATGTTGTTGTTGAAGAATTTTTGACAGGTCCTGAGGTTTCTGTTTTATCATTTTGCGATGGAAAAACAGTAGTTCCTATGATTTCTTCAATGGACCACAAACGTGCTTTTGACGGTGATTTGGGCTTAAACACTGGTGGAATGGGAACAGTTGCACCTAACCCTTGTTACACAAAAGAAATTGAAAAAGAATGTATGGAGAAAATTTTCTTGCCAACATTAAAAGCAATGGAAAATGAGGGTAGACCTTTTAAAGGTTGTTTATACTTTGGACTTATGATTACACCGAATGGAGTAAAAGTTATTGAATATAATTGCCGATTTGGCGACCCTGAAACACAAGTAGTTTTACCACTTCTTAAAACTGATTTAGTGGAAATTTTTAATGCAGTTTATGATGAAAAGCTTGCTGAAATAAAAATTGAGTGGAAAGATGAAAGTGCAGCTTGCGTTATTATGGCTTCAGGCGGTTATCCACAAAAATATGACAGCGGAATTGAAATTCTTGGACTTGATGAAAAAGGACAAGTTTCAGAGGCAACTGTTTATCACGCTGGAACAAAAGCTGATAAAGATAAGATTTTAACAGCTGGTGGACGTGTGCTTGGAGTGACTGCAACTGGTTGTTGTCTTGACAAAGCGTTGCAAAAAGCTTATAATGCTGTAGAGAAAATTAATTTTGAAAAGGCTCATTTTAGAAAAGATATTGGTCAAAAGGCATTGAGTTTTTTGAATAAATAATTAACCTTGAAAGGATAAATATAATGAAATTAGGAATGGTTGGACTCCCAAATGTGGGAAAAAGTACTTTGTTTAATGCGCTTACTAATGCTGGTGCACAATCTGCGAACTATCCGTTTTGCACGATTGAACCAAATGTTGGAGTAGTTGCAGTGCCTGATGAACGTTTAGACACACTGCTTGAAATGTATAATTCGGAAAAATTAGTTCCTGCGGTGCTTGAATTTGTTGACATTGCGGGGCTTGTAAAAGGTGCGTCTAAGGGCGAGGGACTTGGAAATAAATTCTTGTCAAATATTCGTGAAGTTGACGCAATTGTTCACGTTGTACGTTGTTTTGAGGACATTGACGTAATTCACGTTGATGGAGAAATTAACCCTAGACGTGACATTGAAACTATTAATTTGGAACTTGTATTTTCTGATGTTGAAATGGTGGAAAGAAGAATTGATAGAAGTAAAAAGGCTGCTAAGGGAGATAAAAAATTCGCTGCTGAAGTTGAATTTTTACAAAGATTGAAAGCTCATCTTGAAGAAGGTAAGCCAGCTCGTAGTTTTGATTTTACTGAAGATGAACTTGAAATTATCAAGCAAAGTCCACTGCTTTCAAATAAGCCTGTAATTTATGCTGCAAATTTATGTGAGGAAGATTACAAAAATAACATTGAAACAAACCCACATTACCAAATAGTTTGTGAGATTGCTAAGGAAGAAAATGCTGCTATTTTGCCAATTTGCGCTCAAATTGAAGCTGAAATTGGGGATATGGACGAAGAAGATAAATTGATGTTTTTATCAGAATTAGGGCTTGAAATTTCAGGTCTTGGACGTATTATTCAAGAGGGTTATTCTTTACTTGGTTTAATTTCTTATTTAACTGCTGGTGAAAAAGAAGTTAGAGCTTGGACGATTACTCGTGGCACAAAAGCTCCAGGAGCGGCTGGAAAAATTCATACTGACTTTGAAAAAGGATTTATCCGTGCAGAAATTATTTCTTACGATGATTTAATGGAATGCAAAACTATGGCGGTGGCTAAGGAAAAAGGGTTACTTCGTCTTGAGGGTAAAGAATATGTAATGAAAGACGGCGATATTGTAAACTTCCGTTTTAACGTCTAGGCAACGTGACGTTGCATCCATGCCCGCACCGAACTTAGCAAAATAGGTTGTTTTCGTTTCTGCGAGGCAAGCGTGACGCTTGACCCATTCTCGCGTTATTACATTGTAAAATTGAACAAATATGTTTCCGCGAAGTTGTATGTTGCGTGATGAGAAATTATTGACAACGTGACGTTTCATCCATGCCCGCACCGAACAAAGATAAATAGGACATTTTTGTTTCTGCGAGGCAAGCGTGATGCTTGACCCATTCTCGCGTTATTATATTGTAAAATTGAATAAATATGTTTTCGCGAGGTCGGATTTTGTAGGGGACGGCGTCCTCGACGTCCCGAAGAATAGGCAAATCTGCCAAAGCGGGATGTAGGGGAAGCCAACTCCGCAATTTAGCAAAACTGAAATCAAAAATAATTTTCCATATTTGTTTTTTATCATACTAGAAAAAAGGACTGTAACGAAACTGAAAAAAGAGTTTTGTTATAGTGCCTTTTTGTTTATTTGATGAAAATTTTGAAAAAGCAATTGACAAATGAATACTAAATATGTATAATATACGTTAACATAAAAAGTTACATATATGTTAAATCAGTTAATAATATGATAAAATAGCTATATTTGAGAATTAAACTGCTCTTATTTACTTGTTGCAAAAAGTGCGGATTTAGTGTATAATATTCGTGAGTGTATTGTTTAAATACTGAAAAATATATTGATATAAAAGTAGGAGATACTATGAGCGTTAGAGCTAAAAAAAATGTTTTGGAGATGCCTGTTCTTGCACTGCGAGATTTGGTTATTTTTCCAAAAATGGTTATACATTTTGATGTTATAAGACCTAAGTCTATTAATTCCATAAAGAGGGCTTTGGCGGGGGATAGAATGATTTTTCTTGTTGCGCAACAAGATGCAAATCTTGAAGACCCCACAGAAAAAGACTTGTACCAAATTGGCGTTGTTGCTGAAATTAGACAGATTGTTAAGACTTCTAATAATGTGACAAGAATTTTGGTTGAGGGGCAATATAAAGCCAAGCTTGTTGAACTTTATCCGTCGGAAGAATCAGAATTGTTAATGGGTAAAATTGCTAAAATTCCGTCTACAAAAAAGACACTTTGCACAGAAAATGAAATCGAAGCAATTTGCAGAACTATCAAGGAAACTTTTGAGAGTTATGCGTCGATTATGCCTCGTATGCCAAGAGAACTTTATCACAATGTTATGGGTGAATCTGACCCTTATAAGATTTTTGATGTTTTGGTTGCAAATGTATCACTTCTCACTGATGATAAACAATTTTTGCTTGAAAAAAGTGAAATTGCGGATATGTTAATTTCTTTAAACGATATTTTATTGAAAGAGTTTGAAGTTATTTCTATTGCAAAAGAAATCCAACAGCAAACTTCCGAGAATGCTGACCGTCATCAACGTGAATATTTCTTGCGTGAACAAATGAAAGTTATTAAGGAACAATTAGGGGAAGAAGACCCTGAATACGGGGAAACTCCTTATCTTGAAGTGATTGAAGCTTTACCAATTCCTGAGGAATCTAAGGAGAAGCTTATTAAAGATGCACTTCGTTTGATGAAATTACCTGACCATTCTTCTGAGGCTGGACTTTTGAGGAATTACTTAGATACTTGTATTGAAATGCCTTGGGATAATTTTTCTAAGGAAAAAAATGATGTTGTGAAATCTCGCATAGTTTTGGATAAAGACCATTATGGATTGACAAAAGTTAAGGATAGAATTATTGAAATTTTATCTGTTAAAGCACTTGCACCTGATATAAAAGGACAAATTATTTGCTTAGTTGGACCTCCTGGTGTGGGTAAAACTTCTATTGGGCGTTCAATTGCAAGAGCTACTGGACGTGAATATGTTCGTGTATCTCTTGGTGGAGTTAAAGATGAGTCCGACATTCGCGGGCACAGAAAAACTTACATAGGTGCAATGCCTGGGCGAATTATTGATGCAATTAAACAAGCTGGAACAAAAAATCCAGTTATATTACTTGATGAAATTGACAAAATGAGCAACGATTTTAGGGGCGACCCTTCTTCTGCAATGCTTGAAGTTTTGGATAGTGAACAAAACACTGCTTTCCGTGACCATTATATGGAAATTCCTTTTGATTTAAGCAATGTTTTATTTATTACAACTGCAAACAATGCAAGCACAATTTCTCCTCCCCTTAAAGATAGAATGGATATGATTGAGCTTACTTCTTACACTAGAGAAGAAAAGTTCCATATTGCAAAAAATCACCTTGTGCCTAAGCAAGTTAAGAAAAATGGGCTAAAAGGTACAATGATAAAATTTACTGACGAAGCGATTTATCTCCTTGCTGATAGTTACACTCGTGAGGCTGGAGTTAGAACTCTTGAAAGACAAATTTCTGCACTTTGTAGAAAAGTTGCCACAGATATTGTTGCTAAAAAGTTCAAGAAAGCAACTCTTACTGTTGAAAAAGTTGAGCATTATTTGGGTGCGAGAAAGTATCAAAAAGACTTTTTTGCTGACATTGACCAAGTTGGCGTTACTAACGGACTTGCGTGGACTTCTGTTGGTGGAACGTTGATGCCTCTTGAAGTACTTGTTTTAGACGGAAAAGGCAAGGTTGAAGTTACTGGTTCTTTAGGCTCTGTTATGAAAGAAAGTGCTCAAATTGCAGTAAGTTACACTCGTTCTGTTGCACAAAAATATGAAATTGACAAAGATTTTTATACAAACAAAGACGTACATATCCACGCACCTGAGGGGGCTGTTCCAAAAGATGGTCCTTCGGCTGGTGTGACTTTGGTAACGTCGCTAGTTTCCGCTTTATCGGGGATAAAAGTACGCTCTGATGTAGCTATGACGGGAGAAATTACTCTCCACGGAAAAGTTTTGCCTATTGGCGGACTTCGTGAAAAAACTATGGCTGCTTACAAAGAGGGGATTAAAACTGTAATTATTCCTTACGGAAACAAGTCTGATTTAGAGGAAGTTGATGATGTTGTTAAGGCTTCATTGAATTTCGTTTTTGCAAAAACTTTGGACGAGGTTTTAGATGTAGCTTTAGTGAAAGAAAATATTGACAATGGCTTATTTATTAGCGAGCCAACCGAAAAAGAATTGCTTAAGGAAAAGGCTATTTTAGCCTAGCAACGTGACGTTGCATCCATGCCCGCACCGAACTTAGCAAAATAGGTTGTTTTCGTTTCTGCGAGGTTATGGCTTGTATAATTGGAAAATATTGATAATGTGACGTTGGCGGGGAAGCCCCGCTGGCAGACACGCAATAATTTGATGAGTGAACAAGATGGGCACACGCGATTGTTCAAGAGTAAAATAGGCAACGTGACGTTGGTGGGGAAGCCCCCGCGGGCAGACACGCAATTTTTCAAGAGCAAAAAATGTAGGAGACGGCGTCCTCGACGTCCCGTTTGCGAGGTGGTTTTGCTGTAGGGGCGGACCTGTGCTTGTTCGTATATTACGATTGTAGGGTCAAGGTTTGCCTTGTCCGTTAAACTGGATAGAGTAACGGTGTGGACATAAGTTTAAAATGAGAAAGGAGTGTTTAAAGAATGAATTTTAATTTAGCGAAATTTGAAATATCATTTGGGAAATTCACTCAAATCCCTCCATCTGTTAAGGTTGAAATAGCGTTTTCGGGACGTTCTAACGTTGGGAAATCTTCATTAATAAACAAGATTTTTAATAGAAAAGGTATGGCAAGAGTAAGTTCTATGCCAGGTAAAACTGCGACTATAAACTTTTTCTCTGTAGAAAATATTTATCTTGTAGACTTGCCTGGATACGGATATGCTAAGGTTGCTAAAACTGAAAAAGAGCGTTGGAGCGAGCTTATTGAGGGATATTTAAATGATGAAAGGCACTTATCCCTAGTTTTTCAATTAGTAGATATGCGTCATCCGCCTAGTGCAAATGACCTTAATATGATAAATTTTCTTATTGAAAGTGAAATTCCCTTTGCAATTGTGTTTACAAAAGCAGATAAACTTTCAAAAAGACAAAGAGAGGAAAGAAAAAAAGGATTTGCTGAGGAAATTCCTTACTTTGAAGAAATTAAAACTATAGATTTTTCAGCTATGACCGGTGAGGGTGTAGATGAAATAAGAAAAATTATTGAGGAACTTGCTGTAGATGTTGAACCTATGGTGAGGAGTCAAGATGAACAATTGGATTTAGCAGAAATTGTTGAATAAATTTTGCATTTTATATAAAATTGTATAAATTTTTTCAAAAAAAGACTTTACTTTTATAAATTAATGTGCTAAACTAATATTAAAGGTTTAGCACATTTTTATTTAAAGTGTTAAAGTTTGGAACGTGATTTTGTAGTTTGTAATTACAAAATAAAATTGAGAGGAATGGAATTATTATGAATAAAAATTTAGATGAACAAAGTTTATCAGAATTGTTTGATGCGATTTTATGTATTAAAACAAAAGAAGATTGTGAAAATTTCTTTGAAGACTTATGTACAATTTTAGAACTTAAAGCTATGGCGCAAAGATTACAAGTTGCAAAAATGCTTGTTGAAAAGAAAGTTTATAGCGATATCGTTAAAGAAACAGGAGCTAGTACTGCGACTATTAGTAGAGTAAATCGTTCACTTCATTATGGAAGTAACGGCTACAAAATTATTTTCGATAGACTAGAAGAAAATGAGTAATTATCATATTTTTGCTAGATATTATGACGATTTAACAAAAAATATTGATTATAAAAAAAATAGTGAATACTATTGCGGATTAATAGAAAAGTTTTATGGTAAAAAAGGGATTTTACTTGATTTAGCCTGTGGTACAGGGAGCTTGTCCGAAGAAATGGCAAGGCGTGACTTTGATGTTATAGCTGTGGATATTTCGCAGGAAATGCTTTCTGTTGCCCTTGATAAAAAGTACGATAGTGGGTTATCTATTCAATATATTTGTCAAGATATGACTAAACTTGATATGTACGGAACTATTGATGTTACTATTTGTGCTTTGGACAGTTTAAATCATCTTGCTGATTTGGCTGAAGTTAAGTCGGTTTTTGAAAAAGTCTCTCTTTTTGCTGAAAATGATGGTCTATTCATCTTTGATATGAACACTCCATATAAACATAAAAACATCCTTTCAAACAACACTTACACCTATGAAACGAAGGATGTGTTTTGTGTGTGGGAAAATGAGCAAGATGAGGGCAATAAAATCAAAATTAATCTAACTTTTTTCGAGGAAAATGAGGGTGTTTATCACCGCTTTGACGAATTTTTCTTTGAAAATGCTTATGAACAAGATGAAATTGATAGATTGCTTATTGAAACAGGGTTTGAAATTTTAGCTCATTATGATTATTTTTCAAGCGAATGTGTTCATAATACTAGTGAGAGAATTACTTATGTAGCAAGGAAAATTTCAAGATAAAGCTTGGAATTAATTCCGATTTTGAAAGGAAATATGTTTAATGTCCAAAATAATTAGAACAATTAGTGCCGATGCTTCGGTAGTTGCGACCGTAATCGACGGAAAAGATATTGTTAGCGAAATTGAAAATATTCACAAAACTTCAGCTGTTGTAACTGCCGCTTTAGGTAGGCTTTCAATGGCTGCTTCCTTGATGGGTTTTGCCCTAAAAGGGGATAAAGATAGTCTAACGTTGAGGCTTAACGGAGATGGAGCTACAGGCGTTCTGGTGGCAGTTTCTGATAGCAGAGGGAATGTAAAGTCGTATGTACAAAACCCTGTTGTAGAGCTTCCTCTTAATAAATATGGAAAGCTTGACGTTGCTGGGGCAGTGGGAAGAAGTGGTACTCTTTCCGTTGTGAAAGATTTAGGGCTAAAAGAGCCTTATGCTGGGCAAGTTCCTATTGTTTCGGGGGAAATTGCCGAAGATATTACAAATTATTTGGCAACAAGTGAGCAAAAGCCTACTGTGTGCGCTCTTGGTGTGCTTGTAAACACTGATTTGACTGTTCTTGAGGCAGGTGGATATTTAATTGAGGTTCTTCCATTTGCTGGGGACGAGGTAATTGATATTATTGAAAAAAATATAAAAATTCTTCCTTCGGTGACAAAAATGATGTCTGATGGAATGACTGCTGAAGAAATTGGGCTAAAAGTTTTAGAGGGTCTTGAACCAAACGTTCTTGATGACTTTGATGTAGCTTACAAATGCGATTGCTCGCGTGAAAGGGTAGAAAAAGCCCTTATTTCAGTGGGTAAAGCTGATTTAACTGAAATGTCTGAAGATGAGATTACTAAGGTAAATTACCACTTTTGTAACAGCGAATATGCATTTACTTCTGATGAAATAAAAAAATTAGCAAATATTTAAAATTTTTTCAAAAAAAGTATTGACAAATGGTTTTGATTAGTGTATAATAATTAAGCACTCTGATTAAGGGTGCTTATGTGGGAGCA
>CAYJLB010000022.1:29403-30849 GCA_964370845.1 uncultured Oscillospiraceae bacterium | reverse complement strand
AAAATGAAATTTATAAATTGTCATTTAATAAAAAATATCAACTTGAAGATGAATATATTGAATATTGTATAAAATTTTATAAACAAAATAGTTTTTGTGTAATTCCATTAGTTGGTTTTACTTTTGAAGAAATTGATAATAATTATGATATATTAGCTTTATTGTCGCAATTTGAAAATGTCTATTTACTGTTTACAGATGGAAAATCCAATTGCGTATACATAAAATAAGAGTATGTAAAAAGAAAGGAATTTCTTATGAGCGATATTATGAAAAGAGTATCCAAAAACGGAGTTGTTCCTGTTGTTGTATTAAATGATGCTGCTAAGGCAAAACCTTTAGCACAAGCTTTTATCAACGGCGGACTTGACTGTGTTGAGGTTACATTTAGAACTGACGCTGCTGCTGAAAGCATTAAAATTATGAGCGAAACTTTCCCTGAACTACTTGTTGGTGCGGGTACAGTTTTAACTCCTGAACAAGCACAACAAGCTATGGACTGTGGTGCAAAATTCATCGTTTCTCCTGGCTTAAACCCTGAAGTAGTTAAGTATTGTCAAAGCAAAGGTGTTCCAATTCTTCCTGGAATTTCTTCACCTACTGAACTTGAACTTGCTATGTCTTTAGGGCTTGAAATTGTGAAATTTTTCCCTGCGGAAAACATTGGCGGACTTGCAATGATTAAAGCTATGTCAGCTCCTTACACTAAAATGAAATTTATGCCAACAGGTGGAATTTCTCCAAAAAATATTAAAGATTATATCTCATTTGACAAAATTGTTGCTTGCGGAGGAAGCTGGATGTGTCCTGCTAACCTTATTAACGAGGACAAATTTGATGAAATTACTATTTTAACTAAAGAAGCTGTTCAACTTGCGCACGGTTTTCACGTTAAACACCTTGGAATTAACTGTGAAAATGAAACTGAGGCGACTAATGGTGCAAACCAATTAGCTGACCTTTTCGGTTTAACTATCAATGACGCAAACAGCTCAATCTTCACTGGCTCATTATTCGAAGTAATGAAAATGCCTTTCCTTGGACAAAAAGGTCACGTTGCAATTGGAACTTATAACGTTCAAAGAGCAAGAGATTTCCTTGAATACAAGGGCGTTAAATTTAACGAAGAAACTGCTAAATATAAGGACGGAAAACTTCAAGTTATTTATTTACAAGAGGAAGTTATGGGATTTGCAATCCACCTTATAAAAGCATAAATTTTAATTTTACACGAAATAAAAGCTTTTTGTACTATGAAAATAGTGCAAAAAGCTTTTTTGTTTCATATTATCGGACAATGCAAGCCTTGTCCCTACATAAATTTGTTTCGGGAGGGCGTGGAAACCCTCCACTACAGTAAATTTTCGGTTTGGATATATGTCAGCGGGGACGCCCCGCCAACGTCACGTCGCCCTACATCAAAATCCGACCTCGCAGAAACAAAAG
>CAYJLB010000022.1:0-29303 GCA_964370845.1 uncultured Oscillospiraceae bacterium | reverse complement strand
GCCCCGCCAACGTCACGTCGCCCTACATCAAAATCCGACCTCGCAGAAACAAAAGTATTATAATTTCACCTTGTCGAGTGCGGGCATAACAGCGGGGTTGCCCCGCCAACGTCACGTTGCTTGAAAGCTTCCATCATTGTGTATGTTAGGCTTAATCGACCCTCAATATCATCGGGAATTTCTTCCCTTGTTGCCCAAACAGCTTCGGAAAGTTCGTCTTCGTCCATTGTAATTGTATCATCTCCGTCCAAATCAGCGAAAAATCCAAGTAGCAAACTTTCGCTAAATCCCCAAGGCTGACTTTTATAATAACGAATATTTTTTATTTTTACACCAGCTTCTTCAAAAACTTCTCGGTGCAATGTTTCTTCAATAGTTTCTCCAATTTCGCAAAATCCTGCAATTAAAGCGTACCTTGTAAAGTTTCTATTCGCATATTTTGTGAGGAGAATTTTGTCACCATTTGTCACTCCCACAATTACAGCAGGGCAGATTTTTGGAAAATCTGTAAACCCACAATCATTACAAATTAAACTGCGTTCCTTTGTGGAAGGTGACATTTCACCTCCGCAATGGCCACAAAATTTGTTATATTTATACCATTTGTATAAATGGCTTGCAGTTATACCCAAAAAGCCGTGCCAAATAGGAGTTAATGAACGAAAAATTGTAATATCTTCAAGAGAAAAATCTTCAAGCTCACAAAGTTTTAAATTATTTTCTTCTTCCAATTTTCCAGAATTTCTGATTAAAAAGGCATTTGTATCATCTGCTGAAAACAAATATACTAACCTATTTGCTGAATTATTGAAAAATTTCTTTATAATTTTGTAAGTAGGAATAATTTTTTCTTCGCCTTTTTTATAGAAAAGTGGCTTGTTTCCTTGAAAAATAAAAACTAAATCATCGTCTTCCGGCTCTTTAATAGCGAAATTATTTGAAAATTGCATTGGAGAAATATCTTGTAACATTATAAAAATCCTTTACTATTAGTCAATTTGTGCGTCATTTGAAGCGTTTTTTTGCTGTTCATTTAAGTCAAAACGGATTAGATAATCCCATTTTCCACCTGTCATAGAAATTCCCCAGCTTAAACCGTCTAATGGACGCTTGTTGTCTTTCATATCAAGTCTAAATGGACCCGCTGCGTGTGGAACTCCCTCTAAACGAGCTACACATGATTTAACATGGAAATTAATCCCGTCTTCGGAATATTGGATAGTGTTTTTTTCCATTCCGTCAGAAGTGACAAGAGCTGCCATACCACCATTATATTCCCACAAACAAGTTTCGTGACCGCTGTTTGTGATAGGGTTGTACTCGCTCTTAACATAAGGACCTTCAATGTTTTTAGCGATTGCAACTCCCCATTTTATTTCACGTCCGCCACGGTAGAAAGCCTCTCCCATGCGTTCGCCTTTATAATATAAGTAAAATTCACCTTTGTAATAATGCAGTGAAGGGTCGTGAACTTGACAACTATCAAAATCACCTTTAATTTCAGCTGCAAAACGATTATCGTCATCGCCAAGCCATTTTCCGTTGTCGGCTGGACGTAAAATTGGTTCAGCTAATTTAGTGAAAGGACCTTTTGGACTGTTTGCAATTGCCATACCTATAGTATGTCTTGTTCTATGAACATGTGGAGCAGTCGCACATTGATATGTAAGGTAATATTTTCCCTCGTGGGCTAAAATTTCTGGAGTGAAAACACTTCTTTCGTCATATGCCCCTTTTTCACCATAAGTAACGCAACAACCTTGCTCTTTCCAGTCAAAACCATCGGTGCTTGTAGCATACCAAACTTCGGCTAAATCCCACTTAAAAGTTTTTCTGTCAGGGAAATTTGGGTCATATTCATTGCTGTCCCCGTCGGATTTTGTGTAATAAACATAATATACTCCGTCAACGAGAATAACGCTGGACGGGTCACGTCTAATAACTCCTTCTTCATAGCCAACATCGCCTTTTAATTCTGTGTAGGAAAACCAAGTAAACCATTCATTTCCGCCTTCAAAATAACCATTTTCCAAGGCACGTTTAGTAGCTGCACTCATTTTCTGTTCCATTTCTTTCAAGTCCTTTCAAATTTTTATACAAAGCAAAACGTTTCACTTTTATAAGTTAGATAGCTAAGAAAAAAAGGCAAGGTTGAGGGAGTAATATCCCTCAAAAACCTTATAAAATTCTATCAAATTTATATACGGGGAAGCCGTCTTCCTTACCTTTAAGTTTAACATTTTTTTCGACTTTTGTAAATAGAATTTTGCCATTTAATTGGTTAACAATTTCTTCGCTGACATAAATTTCTCCGCCTGGAGCAACACTTTCAAGGCGAGCGGCAGTGTTTACACTGTCCCCAATAATTGTATAGTCCATTCGCACAGGGGAGCCAATGTTTCCAACCACTGCACTTCCGTAATTTATCCCAATTCCAACCTTAATGTCCTCACCATACAAGTTGCGAATATCCTTTGAAGCTTTTTCAATTTCATCAATCATTTCCGCCGCTGCTTTAACAGCTTTTAAGGCACAATCTTCTTGTGGCAAAGGCGCTCCCCAAAAAGCCATTGTGCAGTCACCGATGTATTTGTCAAGAGTTCCTTTATGGTTAAAAACACACTGACTACAAATTGTTAAATAACGGTTTATTATTTCAACAACTGTTTTTGGTGGAAGTTTTGCCGAAAGGGGAGTAAAACCTCTTATATCAACAAATAAAATTGCTACATCAACAATTTTTCCACCAAATTCAAAAGATTGTTCCTCGTCTTTTAAAAGCTCTTTCACTATTTCTGGGGCAACATATTTTTGGAATGTGGAGGATATTTTTCTTTTTTCAAGAATTGTCATATAATAATTCATTGCTATTGTGATAAAATAAACCACTGTAATTGAAAACGGTAAGTAGAATACGTCTAAAATATAACCCATTGTAAAAGTTATAAATACAATTCCTACCCATAATATTACAAATGAAAGCCAAATAATTGTTGCGGAAAGGATTTTTTTGTTGAATAAAAATAGGGAGAATAGGAAAATTATTATTCCAAAAAGAACAAGCTGAACATTTGAAGAAACTTCTAACTTAGTTTCTCCCGTCAAAAGAGCGGAAATTGAGTTAGCCTGATACTCAACACCGTACATTTTGTCACTTTTGTCGATTGGCGTAATGAAATCGTCCTGTAGCCCTGGTTCGTATGGACCTATCAAAACAATTTTGTCCTTAAAGCTTGCAAGGTCGGCAGATTCGTTAACTAAATCCGCTACAGAATCGCCGTTTGAATATGAGCCAGGAACGGATTGCTGTACAATATACCAACGTCCATAAACGTCGGTAGGAGGCTTTTCTACAGTAGAGTTTTCCATTTTTTCTAAGTATTTATTTGCAATAACTTGGTTAAAAGAGGGGACTTTCTCGCCATTTGGCAACATTAACTCCCAAATTCCGTGACGCAAAACTCCGTCGCTATCAAACATTGCGTTAACGTGACCACTGTCAGCAATCTCGTTAAGTTGTTCAAAAGGCGGGTAAAAGTTCCTTACATAATAATCGTCAAGGTAAAAATCTCCATTTGCTTCTTCCACAAGGGTTGGGACAAATTCTCCATAAGATGAGAGAACAACATTATCATTTTCCGCCACAACTTCAAGTAAATAATCATCATTATCGCTTTTCGTGTCAAACAAAACGTCTATCCCGATTACAGCAGGCTTGTTGTCAGGGTCAGAGTTCAAGTAGGCAATTGCACTAGCTAAAACATCTCTATCCCACGGAAATTCCCCAAATTCACTAAGGGAGTTATTGTCGATTTCTACAATAACAATGCGACTGTCTGGAGTGCGTGGTTGTTGAAATAAAAAGTCAGATATACTATAATTTGTATTTGAAAAAAGTTTAGAAATAAACAAAATTATCAAAACTAATGTAGTTATAATCGCAAGTATAAATCGCTTAAATAGGTCAGTTTTTATCATTTTTATCGTCCTTATTAATCATCTTCTTCGTTTTCATCAATTTCATTATCGTCATCATTTTCATCGTTAGAATTTATGTCATCATCGCCCTCGTCAGGCTCGTTGTTATTATTTTTATTTGTAGAAACATCAATAACTCCGCTTTCACTGTTAGCGGAGTTATTTGAATTATTATCATCTGTATTATTTTCTGTAGGCTGAGTTTGTATGGAGAATGTTGTATCCTCCAAATCGTCATCATCGTCATCGTCGCTTTGATTATTTTGATTATTGTTTCTATCATCATCATCGTCATCATCATTGCTATTATCATTATTTTGATTATTGCTTTGACTGTTGTTTGAATTATCGTCCCTGTCTACATCGTCATTATCATCGTTATCATCGTTATCATCGTTGTCATTATCGTCATCAATGTTGTTGTCGTCTATATCATCGTTATCGTCAACATCATTATCATCATCAAAGTCATTGTTATCGTCATCATCGTTGTCATCAATGTCATCGTCGTTGTCATCGTTATCGTCTATATCATCATTATCATCGTCGTCGTTGTCATCATCGTCGTCGTTGTCATCGTTGTCATCGTCGTCGTTGTCATCATCGCCGTCATTGTCGTCGTTGTCATCATCATCGTCATCATCATCGAAATCAATGTTAGCTTGTTCTTTGATTTCTTCTTTTAAATTAGGTTGTTCTGCAACTGCTTCTTTAGCAAAATCATCTAAATCATCAGTTTCAATGTCTGTAACCTCAATATCATCGTCCGAGTTTATTGTAGCAGTTTGCCCTGCTGTAACTGAAACTTCTCGCAATTCATTGGTTACAGGGTTAGTTTCTACAATATCAACTTTACCAGTAAGCAAAGTAATTTCAACTGTTCCATCATCTAATTCGGATACAATTCCCGAAGTTCCGCGAATACTTGTAACTGTTGTAGAAGTTTTTATGTCAAAAATTTCGTCATCTTCTAGCGGTTTTGTAACGTTAAAAAATATACTTCCGCTTATTAATTCAAGACTTAGATTTTTTCCATTTTTGTTAAAAACGCACTCAGAAAGTTCGTCAACTTTTACAACTTTACTCTCGTCAAGGCTAATGTAAGCAGAACTCTCGTTTTCAGTTGACAATGAATAACCATTGAACATTTTTACACCTTCATTAGCTTGAAGAATGTCTTTTTCTTCATCTAAAAGTTCAACTGCGCCTAAAGTTTTTTCAATTCGCATAACAGCGGCAACTGCTTCGCTTTCGTTTTGATTGCTACTTAGCAAAAACGAGCCACCTAAAATTGCAACTCCACAAGCTAAGGCTATTATTAATATTTTTTTCATAATAAAAAAGTCCTTTCATATTAACCTTTTATGTGGGCGGTTCATTAAGGCTTAGATTTCCTTTAAGTTATTCCCAAGATTTACTTTCTAAAAACAAGTTTAAAATTTCTTTGTCTAGCTTTCCTTCTTTTTCCATTTCAAGTAAAATTTTTATAACTTTATCTAAAGGAATAGCGGGTTTGTACGGTCTATCTTTTGCGGACAATCCGTCAAAAACGTCGATTATTGTTAAAAGTCTAGCCTCTTTATCCAACTCTTGATTTGCAATTTTTAAAGGATAACCTTTTCCGTTTACAAATTCGTGGTGTTGTGATGCCCAAATAGGAACATTTTCGTAACCTACACCAAATTTAACATTTTGAAGAATTTCTTTAGTCATTTCCACATGACTTTCCATTACTTTACGTTCGCCTTGAGTAAGCGTTCCACGTTTAATGGTTAGCTTATCAACTTCATCTTCTGTTAGCCATTTTTGTTCCTGACCATTATCGTCAAGGTATGTGTAGTTTGAAATTTCAATAATTTTCCCCTCTAATTCATCGTTTAAAAATCCAATTGAATTAGCTTGAAGAATTATATCTTTTGCAAAATCAATTTTTTCTTTTGCAATATTATATGGAGTTCCGCCTTTTGTTTCTTCAAGTTTTGCTGACAAAGAAATAATTTCAAGCCTTGTCAAAACTCGTTCAAGAGCGGTACTAAGTCTAGTTTCCTTATTCATAATTTCAAGGGGAACAGTGAGTTTTCCCACATCGTGAAGCCAAATGCTCATTAAAAATTCTCTTTTTTGCTCGAGGGTAAAATTCCAGTCATGGTCGCTTTTATTTATCCAATTAATAAAATTATTTCCGTATCTAACCATATTTTGGGTGTGCGTTACGTTGTACGGAGTCCTTATATAACTTGCAGCAGACAACGCTCCCACCAAAGATTCAAGTTGAATTCGCATTTCCTCTTTATGGTTAATATTTACAATCGAAATAGCCGCTTGTGAGGCAAGGGCAAGAACGTATTTTTCAAAAGTTTCGTCAAAGGCAACAATTTCGCCACTTTCGGAAAGTGCGTTCATAAGCTGTAAAACCCCGATTTGCTCGCCGTTTTTATTTTCCATAGGCACAACTAGCATAGACTTTGTTTTATACCCAGTGAGTGCGTCATATTTCTTAGGTCCAACAAAATCAAAATCCGTATTTTCCGATAAATCAGGAATATTAATAGTCTTTCTATCAATCAAAGCTTTTGCACAAACGTTTGTAGGTGAAATTGGTACAGGAGGAATGGAAATCTCGCTAAATTTTCCACCGCTATAAATGTTTTGCGACTTTGTAATCATTATTTTAAAGTCCAAATTTTCTTCATTTTTTATATATAAAGTCCCAGCGTCACAACAAGTTATATCCATTGCAGCAGTCAAAATTGTTTCCAGTAAAACATCTCCGTCCATTTCAGAGGACAAAGCAATACTTGTTTCCAGTAATTTGTTTAAAATTATCTCAGTCAAAATAGCTCCGCCTTTCTGTAAAAGATGTTTTTTTCCACCTCTTACTATACTAATGCATAAGTTTGCAAAAATATTTCATTATTTTTTTCTATAAAACAATTTTATCAAAAAATCAGCAAAAAAGCAATATAAAACCCCAAGTTTTTTCATAAATTTCAGAAAAAACTTGGGGAAATATTTTTATCTACATGGCGGTAGGGGATTTTTGGCTCATTTTCGTTGCAATTGCATTTCCTATAAAGATTAAAACACCTTGAATTATTAGTAAATCATAGTATTGAACCCTTAGGTTGTTAAGTCCGTTTGTTAGAACTGCAAGTAGTGTAATACCTATCAAAGTTCTAAATACTGAACCTTCACCACCACTCATACTTGTTCCGCCTAGAACAACGCCACCGATAATGATTAGCAGTAATGTGTCACCAACACCAGGAATACCGTTTCCGATATTTGCTATTGAAATAAAACCTGCAATACCTGCGAATAGACCAGAGAACAAGTATGCTGACATTTCTGTCATATCTACGTTAATTCCGTTATATTCCGCTGATTTTCTATTTGCACCAAGGAGAATTAAGTTTCGTCCCCAAGTGGATTTTAGAACTATTACAGCTGTTATCAATAACAATGCAAGGCCGATTAAGAATATGTATGGTAAACCAAGGAATGTATCAAATCCAAACCTAATTAGTACTGGAGGTGTGCCTTTTACAGCAATACCTTTTGATACAACGAATGCAATTCCACGCGCTACGAGTTGTGTTCCCATTGTAGTTATAAATGGTGACATTTTAAATTTACCAATCAACATACCATTTATAAATCCAAATACTAGACCAACCAAAATAGCTGTCAAAACACCAACTGTGATACTTAGAGCATAAGTCGCTGAAGTTGCTTCACCTGCTGCTGTTACAAAAGTTGAACTTGCAGTACCTATTAACATTGACGTTGTTGACGACATTGTTGTTCCTGCGAGTACAGCACTAGCACTAATTACAGTAGATACCGATAAGTCAATACCACCTGTGAGCAAAACAAGGGTTTCACCTATTGCGGCAATTAATACTACTGTATTACCAGTCATCAAAGTTTGCATATTTCCTGTAGTCATAAAATATGGTGACAATGTGGTAAATACAAGTGCAAGTACAAGGATTAGGTATAATGCAGGGTATCTAAGTGAAAAATATTTAAACTTAGAAAATCCTTTTGAATTATTTAGTAGTAGGCTATTCTTCATAACTTTTGTCCATACCTTTCTTTGGGTTGACATTTATTTTTGCGAGAAATTTTTGATTAATTATTTAGCGCCCCAGATGCTGTCTTTGTTTTCTTCAGCATTTTCGCTTGTGTAGTAGTTACCAGGGATTAGGTTTACTTTTTCAACTGTTTCGCCATTGATTAAAGCAACTGCTAATTCAACAGCTTTAACGCCTGTTCCAGTTAGACCCATTACTAGGAAACCGTCAGCTTGACCAGCAACTGTTGCATTATAACCGTCAGCAGAACCGTTTACACCATTAACAAAAACGTGTCCGTCTTCGCCAACTAATGCAGTGTTACCGCTATCTTTAAGAACTGTGATTACACCAGGAATGAATGAGTCAGTACCAGCGAATACACCAACGATGTCAGGGTTAGCTTGGAATGCATTTTGAGTACCTTCTAATGCAGTTTGAGTATCCCAGTCAGTTGCTACTTCGATGATTTCAATGTCAGGGTTTTGAGCTAGTAGAGCTTCTTGGAAACCAGCACTTCTATCAATACCGTTTTGGTCATTTAATGCTCCAACAAGGTCAAGAACTTTTACAGCGCCAGCATCTTTAAGAGCTTCGCCCATTGCTTCACCACAAGCTTGACCGTCAGCTAGTGAGTCAGGTCCTACATATGCGTCCATTGCAGCTGATTCAGGTAGATTTCTATCAAATGCAACTACTGGAATTCCTTCGCTTTCAGCTTTCATAAGAGCTGTTTCGATTGTATTTTGGTCAACAGCACATACTAAGATTGCGTCAACGCCTTGGTTAATTAAAGTTTCAACTTGTGAGTTTTGAGTTTGTGAGTCACCGTCAGCGATAAGTTCAACTACTTCATAACCTTTAGCTTCTGCTTCAGCTTTAATAGCGTCAGTTACACCAACACGGCTTTCAAATTTTTGGTCAACAGATAGACCTAGAACGATTTTGTCGTCGCCACCTTCAGAAGTTCCACCAGCTGCTTCTTCTTGACAAGCTGTGAATGACACAAGCATTGTGCTCGCTAGTAGTAGTGCAAAAATCTTCTTTTTCATAAAATAACCATTCCTTTCTTGTTTTGTGGTCTTTTTCACATTAGTTTTTACGAGTGAAAAAGTTTTGCCTGTCATATTTGGCAAAAACACAAAACTTTTGTTTGAAAATCTTTTTTCAAACTTTTTCCTCCAATAATTTTTTTATATTAACATTAATAAAAATGTTAAATACCGTACTTATTTCAACCTATCCTATTGCTTAAATTAGTTTATTTTAAGCATTCTTCTCTTTTTCGCTTCAAGTAGTGAAAGTTCTTGCTTATTTACAGAAAGTCTATCGATTAGAACTGCTGCAATAAGAACAACACCTGTTACAACTTCGTATAGGTAAATGTCAACTCCAACAAGGTTTAGACCATTATTGATTAGTAGTAAGAATATTGAACCGATTATACTACCAATAAGGCTTCCCGAACCACCTGAAAGTTTTGTTCCACCTAAAACTACTGCTGCGATAACTGAGAATTCTTCCCCAAGACCAAGTCCTGATTGCAAACCACCAATTCGCCCGATTAGGACAAGTCCAGAAATACCTGCTGTTAAACCGCCTAGCATATATGCTATAATCAAAGTTTTGTTTACAGGAAGTCCCGATTCGTGAGCAGAAACTCGGCTATTACCGATTGCTTTTGTGTAAATACCAAAACGTGTGTATTTTGCTAAAATTAGTCCTACTGCAAGGATTACTAATAATATTACTATAGGAGTAGGGACAACACCAACTGAACTTGTACCTAAAAAGCTTGCTTCACGAGGTACTGGAATATTTCCAGCATTTGTAATTCTTAGTGCTATTCCTCTATAAACATTATATGTAGCAAGAGTTACTATAAATGGTGCCATTTTTGTATAAACAACTAAAATTCCGTTTAGTGCACCTAAAATTGCTGCACTTACGATAGTTACAACAATTGCAAGCCATACATTAAATCCGCTTTCTAACATTTGTGCAAAAAGTGAACCAGTGAAGAATAAAATTGCACCTACTGAAATATCAATACCACCTGTCATAATGATAAAAGTCATACCTACTGTCATTATTGCGGTAATACTTGATTGAACGATAATATTTTCAAAGTTACCAAAATCTAAGAATGCTGGGGATAAGAAGGATAACAATATTCCGAGTACAAATGTGGCGAGAACAATGGAAACCCATCTTTGCCTTGAAATGACATTTTTAATTTTTCCCATAAAACGTATATTCCTTTCGATGTTTATGCTAATTTTCTGCCTTAAACATTATTTTCTAATAAAAATTAGTCACTTACCGCCATTGAAATAATCTTAACGGAATCAAATTCTTCTCTACTAACTTCACCAACTATATGACCTTTTCTCATTACAACAATTCTATGTGATAAATCCAAAAGTTCAGGTAAATCCGAAGATACTAAAATTACTGCCATTCCTTTTTTTGCAAATTCAGCAATTTTGTTATGTATTTCAAATCTTGCACCAATGTCAACACCTTTTGTTGGCTCATCTAAAATAATTATTTTAGGGTCGGGGGCAAGCCATCTTCCAAGAATAACTTTTTGTTGGTTACCACCACTTAAACTTGTGATTTTTGATTCAATGTGAGGTGTTGCAACATTCATATCTACAACAACTTCTTGTGCTTTTGCTCGCTCATTTTTAAAGCCAAAGCCTTTTACTGATCTATCAACAAATTTTGTTATCGCTCCAACAGTAATGTTTTCACGAACGGATCTAATTCCAAAGTTTCCGTTACGTTTTCTATCCTCTGTAACAAAACTCACGCCAAGGTCTTTCATTTTTTTTGGTGTAGGCTTTTTAACTTCCTCACCACCAATAACAATAGAACCTGTAGACTTTCTTATTCCATAAAGTCCTTCCATTACCTCAGTTCTTCCTGCACCGACTAGCCCTTGGAAACCAAGAATTTCACCTTTTTTAACTGAAAATGAAATATTGTTAAATTCATAAGAGGAAAAATTTTCCACTCGAATAATTTCTTCATCACTAGGTGGAAGAATTTCAATTTGTGATTCACTAATTGAACGTCCAACCATCATTTCTTCAAGGTTTTTTTGACTAATTTCATTTAAATTACCTTGCCCAACTTGCTCACCGTCACGAAGACAAACGAATTTGTCACAGTTTTCAAAGATTTCGTTCATAAAGTGAGAAACTAAAAGGATAGCAAGACCGCTTTCTTTCAATTTTTTCACTAAATCAAAAAGTCTTTTTCTTTCAGGGATTGTAAGGGAGGTTGTAGGTTCGTCAAGGATTAAGAATTTATTTGCATATAAAAGTGCTTTTGCGATTTCAACCATTTGCTGTTGTCCCATTCCAAGGTTTTCAACTGGAGTTGATGGGTCAATTTCCGCTCCTAAAAAAGAAAGTTGAGTAGTTGCAGTTTCCTTAACTTTTTTAAGGTCGATTGCACCATATTTTTTTGGAAGGTCAACGATACAGATATTTTCCGCAACTGTTAAACTTTGAAATAAGCTAAGTTCTTGGTGAACTGCACAAATTCCGTGTTCAAAACCATTGATATGAGGAACTTCAACATTGTTTACTAAAATTTTACCTTCAGTAGGTTTTAAAAGTCCGCATAACATATTTTTAAGGGTTGATTTACCAGCGCCGTTTTCGCCGACTAAAGCGATAACTTCTCCTGGGTGAATGTCGAAAGAAACATTGTTTACAACCGCTTTACTTCCGAATTTTTTTTGTAGACCACGAATGGATATAATAGGTTTAACTTGCTCCACAGTTATTCCTCCTCAAAGTATAGAGAGTTCTGTTTAATTTTTTCTAATTATAACACTTACTTTCCTAAAAGTGAATTAAAATAATTTAGGTTTTACTAAAAATTATTTAGTTTTTTTGAATATTTTGTGTAGATTTTTTGTATAAAGTGTGATATAATTGTATTTAAACTTGCATTTTATATTAAAATTCTAAAAAGTAGTTAAATTTTTCTTTATAGTAGGGAGTGATATACTATATATAATATAAAATCACATATAAAGTTGATTTTTAATAAGGAGGAACATTTCTCCACACAACTTTTTTACAATTTTTTACTTATTAGTATTATCCCTGTGTTTGTTTGTTCCCTTATTGCTTATTTAATTTGCTATCTTGCGATTTTAGATAACTCAATTGATACTTCAAATGAGATATTAGGTTTTGCTACTAACGACATTAACTCCCTTCAAGACGTTGCAAAGAACATTTCTAGCGGAATTCAAAATAGCTCGGAAATTCAAATTGCAATGAGATATGAAGATTATGATGACAAAGATAATTTAGTTACACCTTTTAATGTAAATTCCTCATTAAAATTAATGAAAGATATGGTTTCTGCTGATGTTGCGGGTGTTTATTGCTTTGGGGACAACAACGCTTTTTATCAATCAAGCACTACTTCTGTTATAAAAAAAGATTTGTCCCAGCTTAGTTGGTATGATGAGGTTAAAGATGGTGGCGTGGGTGTTTGGTTTCCGCCCCAGGATAATTCTTTTGTTTTAAACCTTACTAACACTGAATTTATTTCTTACGTTGAACCTTTTTATGACTATAGAAGTGACAAGGCTATTGGAGTTATACTTATTGAATTGAACACTGCTGGTTTTTTTGATATGTTAAAGGAAAGTACTACCCTTTCTTCAAATACTTATTATATTGCAGATGAAAATGATAATATAATTTTTTCAAGCAATCAAGAGCATGATATATCGACTTTTAGTGAAAATTATTTTGAAGAATTAAAGAAGTCGGGTTATTTTTATTCTAGTACATTGTCTAATGATTGGAAGGTAATTGGTACTATTAAAACAAGTGATATTGCAATAAACGCCTTAATTTCCCTTGGGATATTGCTTTTTATTCTTATGATTGTAGCAGTTATAGTTTCAATTATAGTTTCAAGAAGGCGTGCTAAGGACATTTCTTACCCTATTAGCTTGATTGTTGACAAAATTAATAATGTGAATAATGTTCAAGAGGGTGAATTGGAAAGTTTAGAAAATGAACCTAAAACTAATGCTGATATTGCGAAATTGTATAACAGTTTTAATACTTTTGTTAAAAATGAAAAGGATTATATTGCAAAAATTGAAGATGAGCAAAAGAAAATCCGTGTGGCAAATTTCAAGGCTTTGCAGGCACAAATTACTCCACATTTTCTTTATAATACAATGGATACCATAGCGTGGAACATTCGCCTTGACGAAAAGGAAAAAGCTATTAACGGGATTATGGGGCTTACGAAATTTTTCCGTGCGTCTTTATCCAAAGGTGATGATATTGTTCCTCTTGAGCAAGAATTTGAGCAGTTAAAGACTTATTTAGAGATACAAAGTTTGCGTTATGATGACTTGCTTCAATCGGAAGTGGATTTTGATGAAAGTCTTAACGGATATGCAATTCCAAAGCTTTCTATTCAGCCTTTAATTGAAAATGCAATTTACCACGGAATAAAGGATAAAGGGGATTTTGGGAAAATTAAAGTTTATACAAAATCTTTTAAAGACTATTATTTAATAATTGTTTATGACGATGGACTTGGAATTTCTAAAGATAAAATTGAAAAGATAAACAAAGGATTTTCACAAAATTTAATAGAAAATGAAAGTGAATTAATTAACGAAAATTCAGGTTATGGAATGAATAATGTTAATTCAAGGATAAAGATTTATTTCGGTGAAGAATATGGACTTTTCGCTGAAAGTGCAGAAAATGTTTATACAAAAATGATTGTTAAATTACCATATATGAAAAAAAGCGATTTCGATAAAAAAGTCATTAATTTTAATGAAAGTGAGTAAGTAATTTAGTTATGATAAGAATTTTAATTGTTGATGATGAAAAGACTATTCGTGAGGGATTGTTTAAAGCTGTGCCTTGGGAAGAACACGGTTACACTGTTGTAAGCACTGCTAAAAATGGGGAGGAAGCTTTAGATTTTTTCCAAAACAATTATGCGGATATTGTAATTAGCGACATAAAAATGCCTAAAATTGACGGGCTCACTTTACAAAAAAAATTGCGTGAAAAATACCCTCATATCCCTTTTGTTTTTATTAGTGGGTATGAAGATTTTAAGTATGTTAAAGAGGCTTTAAGGCAAGGTGCTTCCTCATATCTTCTCAAGCCTATTGACATAAACGAGCTTTTGAGTGAGCTTGAAAGGACTTGTGAGGAACAAGAACTTCACATTGAAAACGTTCCTTTAAAAGAGCTTATTTCAAGGAATTTATTTAGTTTTGGACGAAAATGGGACTTTACAAATTATGAATATTTAAAAGAAGATTGCGATAATAGTTATTTTTGTGCAATAAATATTCGTTGTGACCATGATGATATGATGTCTAGGTTGTTCTTTTTGTCCTTTAGAAAAAATATTCAAGATAAGGTGATTTCCGCCTTTTCTTCAAAGCAAGTTGTTTTCGTTGAAGCTTCACACAGGGGGATTATTTACTGCATTAAAGACGATAGTCAGCTTACTTTGCGTAAGAAATTAACCACTTTTGCTAATAATTTAGAAAATGTACTTAATGAATACAGCTCAAGTAATTTTGGTGTGTGGACAGGTGGGATTTACAAGGGAGTTGAGAGCTTTTTAGACTCATATGCTGAGTGTTTTGAAGATGAGAATTTTCGTTTTGGAATTCGTGAAGATGCTTCTACTGTGCCACTTGCGGTGGATTTTTACAACTTTTTATTTACTAAAGAAGATGAAATTATTTCACTTTTGTTAAGCAGAAATTTTGAGGAAGTAACAAAAATTTTGCTCACCCAAATGGATTACATTCGAGAAAACAAGGTTACTCCCGATGATGTAAGGCTTTATTTTAGGCATCTTATTTGCCGTTATATTATGTATTTGAAACAGTCGGATAATGACATAATTGTGCCTTTAGAACTGCAAAATAAAAGTGTGTTTAAAGGGCTTACTACCGAGGAAATTTTTGATAAAGTAATATTTTTTATTGAAGAACTTTACACTTTATCAAAGCCAATTTCCCTTAGCCAATCGGAAAGTTATATTGCAAAAGTTAAAGATTATATTGATGAAAATTACAGCGACCCATATTTGACATTGACATTAATTGCAAATTATATCGCCTTAAATCCGTCATATTTGTGCACTGAATTTGCGAAACAAGAGGGGATTGGGATTATTCAATATTTGACAAAACTTCGTATGAAAAAGGCGAAGGATTTGCTTTTGAATTCAAGCCTTAAAATTAACGACATAAGTAATCAAGTTGGCTATTTGAACTCAACATATTTCAGTACAATTTTTAGAAAGCAAGAGGGGAAAACTCCTTCAGAATTTAGGAAAAATTAAAAAAAACAGCAAATACTATGAATTATAGTTTTTGCTGTTTTTTATTAGCTACTTTTTCGTCGCAAAAATATTGCTACTATTTCTTTTGTTTAATCGGATAAGGCAAGCCTTGTCCCTACAACTATTTTGTGATTTCTATTCATTTATCAAGAAATAATCTTCTAAGCTGTTTTTTGTGATATATTCTTCAATAATTAAAATCTCATTCGCTGTTAAACCGTCATAATTGAACATGAAAAGTAATTCCACTTGGGAAGTTATTTCAAGTAACTCGTTTATTTTTCCCTCGAATTGCTCGTAGGTTAAAACGTTGTCAACTACACCTTCTTCAAGAAAATTATCGTCGATTTCTGCAATATAACTAGCTTCGCTCACTTCGTCAGGTTTAAATATTTCACTGTAACCATAAATGTAATTTATCCCAGTATCACAAATATAAAAGGCACTTTCGTCAGTTTTTAAAGCTGAAATAACTGTGTTTGTGAGATTTACTAAAGCCTCATATCGGTCGGGAGTTCCAACAAATGAACCTACTTTTTCAATATCTGAATTCCTAAAATAAGGGAAAGAAATATCGGAAAAAATCACGTTTTCAAAGCCAGCATCAGTGATTTCTTTAGTGATTTCTGTAATGTATTCTATGGTAACGTCGCTAAATGGGTTAAGCCAAGATTTTCCTCCGTTTGAAACTGCATCGTCAATCCAACGATAACCCTCAAGCTCAAAAGTATATGTCATATCTAAGTTTGTTGTGGACACAATATGCTCTTTTAACACACAAATTTGTGCAACTGGAATTAGTCCGCTTTCAAAAATTTGGTCATAAATTTCCTTTGCAGTAAGGGTAACATTTTCCATTGGAACAACCATATTTACTATTTCGTTTTCAGTTAAGTAGTTAAAATATCCACTGTCTTTTACCATTGGCACAGTTATTGAAGAATACCCGTTTTCTATTGCGAAATCAATTTGTGTTGCTAAGTAGTCACTTGTTACAATTCTATCTTCTGGGATTACAAGGCTATTTTTTGCGTCGATAGGTTGTGGGATAGGCTCAGTTGTTTCCGCAGTTTCAGTAGTTTGTGCAGTAGTAGTTTCGGTAGCTTGCGTTTCAGTTTCCGAAGGCTGTGTGCTGATTTGCCCTTTGAAAAAATTAACTAAAGGCTCGGCGACGCTATACCCTATAAAAACTATTGCTACAAGGACTAAAACCGTTATAATAACTGGCAATGCTTTGCTTTTTTTCTTTTTATAGGAAAAAGTTTGGTGCTTTATCTTCCTACCTTTTCTTTTCTTTTGCATTTAAAATAACCTATCCTTTCTAAAAAATATTATTATGAGAGAGCTAAAAATGCCATTGAAATTATCCCTATGTACAAAATCATTGCGGGAAATCCCCTAAAACTTTCAGGGACTTTTGGTGAATTTAATTTGTCATAACTTACGGATAAAATAAAGTGTGCAAGGAAAAATCCAAGTCCTGTTCCAAAGGCGTAAACCAGATACATTGGCAAACTCAGCGTCTGGGAATAAACACAGAACACAACGCCTACCACTGTGGAATTTAGGGCGGAAACGTGGATAAATTTTCGTACTTTTTTGAAAGTTCTGTAGAAAAATTTCCACAAAAACAATAAGGTTATGAGGTATACAAATCCTATTGCTACAACGGAAAGTGTGGGCAAATACATTAAACTTTCCGGAGTTGTGAAAATGTATATTCGTGAAAAATAGGAGAACAACGCGGCAATTACACTGAAAAAAGTAATAAGTATTCCAAATGGCAACACTTCATTTTTATCTTTTCCGTGCAAAATCATTGAGGAAATACCGAACGCTCTCATAAATATTGTATTTTCAATAACTGTTGCTGTTAAAATTAGCAACATTAAGTCAGCAAATAACTCCATTTTTCCTCCTTTTCCTATTTTTATTTACAAATTGTAATTTTAGTTTAATTTAATACTTATAGTAAATGGTTTTATTGGTGTATTAAAAGTCCGCTCGCTTGCTCGCTGTACTAAAAATCCGCTCGTTTACTCGCTATATTAAAAGTCCGCTCGCTTACTCGCGTACTTCACATATATCCATCTAACTAGGGCGCCGAGTAGGGCGATTAGCATAAATGCTCCTGAGGGTTCGTTTAAGATTGGAATTATAATTTCTGCGCCATAAGGTTGACCTAAAATTAAGCCTAAACCTAAAAGTTCTCGGATAAAGGCTATAATTAACAGTATTAAGTCAAATCCTACAATATAAAAAAACACATCTGCTACCATTCGAACCTTTGTTCTGCGGTAAAATCTTAATTCCGATTTAATCAAAATCAATGGATTTACAATTATTACAGGAAGTATTGTTCCTAAGGAAAGTATACTCTCACCAAAAATGTATTCCCCAAACATTTGCACAGGAATAAAAATTAACGAAGCGATAATTGCGTATAAAATTATACGAATTGTATAAGAAATTGTTCTTGGAATAAAAGATGATATTATTATGGAAAAGAAAGTGACTAAACTAAAAACAAAGCCGATAATTAATGCTTCCGAAACAGTGCTTGAACCTAAGACTGCTACAGAAAGTCCGCAACCGCTTAAAACCAAGGTGTTTCGCTTAAACAATCCGCCAAAAAGTGACGTTGGTTTATTTATTTTTTGAGCAGGTTTCATTTTTTCGTGCCTTTCCTTTCTTTTTATTTGCAATGAATTATTTTATATCTTCAGTTTCTTTTTCGCTTTCATTTTCAGCGATTTCTTCAGCTTTTTCGGCAGTTTCAGTTGTGATTGCTACTTTCTCTAAGTTTTTGCTTTTAATATAAATTATTAATTTAGAAATCAATTTTTTGTAAATTATTATGCCGATAAATTTAAACATTATGTATAATACAGAGAGTATTGCAAAGATTATGCGATATATTACAAATGGTAATCTTTTTAGGAATTTCAATGTAAATTTGCTAAATCTAATTATTAAGTCGGATAAAATATCATATCCGCTTGAAATTGGCGCAGTTATTAATAATGCGAAGAAAATTCCGATTTCATATCCCCCGTAAAATTTGAATACAATAGTAAGAAGACCGGTGAACACACCATATAAAATCCGCGAAAGTCGCCTGTTTGGTGCAAATTTAAAGTCACAAGCTACAAAAGTTAGCGCAAACAAAGTGGAAGAACCAAACAATTCATTTGTAAGTGAAACAAGTGGCGATGTATCAGGTCGCACAGGAAAAAATATTGCATGAGCAAGCAAAACTGCTAAGGTGGAAATAAATGGTAATTTAGAAATTGAACCTCTCGCCATTAAAATTACCGCTGCGATTGTGATGATAATAATTTGCGTACCACCCATTGGCCCGGTCATTCGCCCTAAAAGCATACTAAATAGGTCAAAATTTGTGTCGCCTACTACTGTATATGTATGGGTAAAGGAGGAAACTAATCCTTCCGTTATAACAGAATCAAGGGGGAGTTGGTTTGTTGCCATTGGTGTTGGGTATAAATAAATATAGTCGTAAAAACATAGTGTTGCAAAGGAAAAACCTACTGAAATAGCACTAAAAAGTGGATTTTCGTTACCACCAAAGGCTTGTTTTCCTACAACAATCATAAAAATACAGGATATTGCAACCACAAAATAAGGCACGGAAGCGGGCATTAACAAAGCTAAAATTATACCTGCAACAAGGGCAGAGGTATCGGTTTTACGATACTTTTTCCCACGCAATTTTACTGCGATAAAATCAGTCAAAACAGAGGTTACAGCCGCAATTCCAATAACAATTAAAGCTCGTGGTCCGTAGTAAAAATATGTCATTATAGTAAGGGCTAAAAGGCATATCAAATAGTCAGTTAAGGCTAAGTGATATGGTCGTTTTAGCTGTACATCAAACATTTAATTAATCAATCCTTTCTAAAAATCAAGGTGCAAAGGAGGCTTTTATGGATATCCAATTGATAAATAAGTCAAAAGTAAAAGTTGTAATTAGCCCCATTGAAATGGAGTTATATCAAATTCAATTTGAGTCAATAAACCAAAAAAACATCTACACAAAAGAACTTTTTTCAGACATTCTAGCTAAAATAAAGGAAGAATTTTCACTGGATTTATCGGAAGAAAAACTGTTTATCGAAGCCTATTCATCTGAAGAAAAAGGGTGTATTTTATATATAAAAGTCATAAAAAATAAAATTGCAAATTTAAAAGTAGAAAATCAAGTTTTAGCCTGTAAAATTAACGATAAAAACCAACTTTCACAACTTTGCAAAGCTCTTGAAAATAAGTTTAATCAATACATTTTGACTAGCCAAATTTATAAGGAAAAAGATGATTTTTTTACCGAGGAATGTTATTTGCTCCTTGAAATATTAGAAAATCAAGTTAATAAAAAAGCTTTACTCTCGTTCCTGTGTGAATTTTGCGAAATTATTATCGATGATGAAATCGTTATTTCCTACATAAAAGAGCATTTTGATTGCGAAATTGAGGATAATGCTGTGAAAATAAATTTATCGTAAACTTTCAATTGCCTGTGTAATATCCTTGTTTGAGAAAATATATGAGCCAGCAACTAAGACATTTGCACCAGCTTCTCTAACTTTTTTTCCTGTAACTTCATTAATTCCTCCGTCAACTTGTATGTCAACATTTAAGTTTCTTTCGGAAATAATTGAACGCAACTTAGAAATCTTTTCAAGACAATTGTCCATAAAAGATTGTCCGCCAAATCCAGGTTCAACAGACATAATTAACACCATATCAACCTCATCTAAATAAGGTAAAACTGCGGTGTAATCAGTGCCAGGTTTTATTGTAATCCCTACTTTTTTGCCACATTCTTTAATTTTTGCAATAACTAAAGAAGGGTCATCTTCACTTTCAAGGTGAAAATTAATTAAATCTGCCCCAGCTTTTGCAAATTCCTCAATATATTTAAGGGGAGAAATTATCATTAAATGTACGTCGAAAGGCAAGGTTGTACAACTTTTCATTGCAGCTAAAAGTGGCATGCCATATGATATATTAGGAACAAAAACTCCATCCATAACATCAAAATGAAGCATATCCGCTCCAGCTTGTTGGACTCTTTTTAGTTCCTTTTCAAGATTTTTAAAATCAGCGGCTAAAAGCGAGGGTGAAACAAGGGTTTTCATTAAAATAGGTCATTCCTTTCAAAATACAAGAGATTATTTATGTTTATTTAAATAATGTAATTTTTTCACATTTAATCTATTATAATATATTTTCAGTAACTAGTCAATAATAACTATCCATTTTCTCCATTCTTAACAAATTGTTTGTTTTTATCAATGATTATAATAAAAATAATGTGTGAATTATTGCAGATTTTTAATTAAATCTTGACAATTTCTCTGATTTTTTTTATAATATATATTGAAATGCAAAATTTGTGCGTAATATTTTTAGAAAGGGAGCTTTTTATGGAAATTGATATTAAAACAGGTAGTCAAGCTGGTGCTGTTATTTACCAAACTCTTAAAGATGAAATTATAAAGTTAATTCTAGAACCGGGGCAAAATATTAATGAAATTGATGTTTCGAAACGATTTCATGTTTCAAGAACTCCTGTCCGTGAAGTGTTTAAAAGACTTGAGATAGAGGGACTTATTAAAACCTCGAAAATAAGAAATCAAGGGACTTCTGTTACACCTATTTATTTCCCAGCAATTTCGGAACTTTTATTTGTTAAAGAAAAAGTTGAAACTTCAATTATTGAAGAAAACCTTGAAAATATTGACACTAGACTTAATCAAGTGCATTTCAAAATGCTTTTGGCTAAACAAAAAGAAATTATTGAAAACACTCAAATGACTAAATATGAAAAGGCTGTTGAGTTTTTAAGTCAAGATAATAAGTTCCATTTTTATATTTTTGATTTAGTAAATGCCAGAGCTGCTTGGAACTGGATTTTTAACAAAACTCCCGACTATTATCGTTTTTTAACTGCACTTTTTGGAGTTAATACTGATAAGTCGTTAATGTCTATATATGAACAACATTGTGAGATTGTTAAGTGCATTAGCAATAGAGATTTGAAGATGTTAAAAGCTATTTATAGGGCACATTCCTACTCTAATATTGAAGATTTTAACAAGATTATTGAGGAGAAAAAGGATTATTTTTCTTTTTAGTATATTTTTTATTAAGGAGAGAAGTTTTGTATAACTTAAATATAGTTCTAGTTGAACCACAAATTCCCCAAAATACAGGGAATATTTCAAGGACTTGTGCCGTTACGGGGGCGAGGTTACACCTTGTTAAGCCTTATGGTTTTACTATTGATGATAAGGCTTTAAAACGTGCGGGACTTGATTATTGGAAAGATTTGGATATATTTGAATATGACAGTCTTGAGGAGTTTTTCTCGAAAAACAAAGGGGATTTTTTCTATTTTACGACAAAGGCGAAAAATAATTACTCTGATGTAGAATATAAAAATGATTGTTATATAATTTTTGGGCGTGAGGATAAGGGTTTGCCCGAAAAATTGCTTTATGAAAATAAAGAAAATTGTGTGCGAATTCCTATGCGTAATAATTTACGCAGTTTAAATTTATCAAATTCCGTTGCTATTGGAACTTATGAAATTTTAAGGCAATGGAATTTCCCTGACCTAAATAAAGAAGGTAGTTTAACCCAGTATGATTGGGAATAAAGTTAGTTTAATAGTTTTGAAAGGAAAAAGTTTATAATGCAGAAGATAAGAATAGTTACGGACTCAGCTAGTGATATTTCAAAGGTACAATCCCAAAAATATGGAGTTCATGTTATTGGATTTCACATTATTGTTGGGGATAAAGAATATCGTGAGGGTGTAGATTTTACTACTGAGGAATTTTATGATATTTTAGAAACAAGTCCTGATTTACCACATACTTCCCAAATTTTGAGGGAAGATTATTTTGAGGTTTATAAAGAAAGTTTTAAAAACGAAGTAACTGATATTATTAATGTTGTGATTAGTTCAACAGGGTCAAAATCTTATGATAATGCAATTATGGCAAAAAATGAGTTTTATGACGCTTTTCCTGATGCTGTTGGGAAAATGAATATACATATTATGGATAGCAAAGGGTATACAGGTGCTTATGGATTTCCAGTTTTGAAAGCGGGAGAAATGGCGCTTAAGGGCGAAAGAGTAGAAACAATTACCTCCTTTTTACAAGAGTGGTTTGATAGTGTAATTATTGTTTGTGCAGCTTACACGCTTAAATATGCTAGAAAATCGGGTAGAGTAAGCAGTGTTGCGGCTTTTGTTGGAGAAGCTTTGGGAGTTAAACCTATTATAACTTTTACCGATGCAGTTAGTGAAACTGTGGAAAAAGTTCGTGGAAACAAAGCTGTTATCCCTAAACTTTTTGAAGTTGCACATGAAAAAATGATTCCTAACACACCTTATGCAATTTTGGTAGGAAGCAATAAAGAACAGGCTGAAGAGCTTACAAAAATGATGGTTAAGGCGACAGGTCGTCCTCCTGAATACTTTTTACAAGTAGGGGCAACAATAGCTTGTCATATTGGTCACGATGTAGCGGGTATAATTATAAAAAGCGAAAATAGAGCGGCGGGTAAGCCACGCGGCTAGTAGCATTATGAGAAATTGTATAATTTCGAAAAATGAGGTCAGCTTTATGATGTAAGAATAAAGAAAACAAATGTAGGAATGCATTTTATACATTCCGAAATGTTTGCAACAAAGGATAAAGCAATATTTGAATAATAAAAGGAGAAAATTGATGTATTTTCTCCTTTTTTAGTGGCAAAATATACAAAAGAATGGATTAAAATTGGCTAAAACGCAATAAAGTGGAAAAAGTTAAAATTTTCCTAAAAACACTTGATAAATTGTTGAAATTAGGTTACAATATATAAGTAAGTTGTTAATTTTATAACAACAAATTTAACGGAATTATAAAAAATATTTTTTATAGGAAAAGGAGATTTTCAAAATGGCAGGACTTAATAAAGTTACAGTTGAAGATATTAACGTAAAGGGGAAAAAAGTTTTAGTTAGATGTGATTTTAACGTACCTCTTAAAGAAGGCGTAATCACTAATGACAACAGAATTACTGCTGCTCTACCTACTATTACTAAACTAATCGAAAACGGTGGAAAAGTTATCCTTTGCTCACACCTTGGCAAACCTAAAAACGGACCTGAAGATAAATTCTCACTAGCTCCTGTTGCTGCTAGATTATCTGAATTACTTGGTAAAGAAGTTGTTTTTGCTAACGATGATACTGTTGTTGGTGAAAATGCTAAAGCTGCTGTTGAAAAAATGGCTGAAGGCGACGTTGTTCTTCTTCAAAACACTCGTTTCAGAGGTGCTGATGAAACTAAAAACTCACCTGAATTTGCTAAAGAATTAGCTTCTCTATGTGATTCTTACGTTATGGACGCTTTTGGTTCATCACACAGAGCTCACGCTTCTACTGCTGGTGTAACTGAATTTGTTAAAGAAACTGCTGTTGGTTACTTAATGCAAAAAGAAATTAACTACTTAGGTAACGCTGTTGAAGTTCCTGAAAGACCTTTCGTTGCTATCCTTGGTGGCGCTAAAGTTGCTGATAAATTAAACGTTATCTCAAACTTAATTGATAAATGTGATACTTTAATCATCGGTGGCGGTATGGCTTACACTTTCTTAAAAGCTAAAGGCGGACATGTTGGTCACTCTTTAGTTGACGAAACTAAAATTGATTACTGTAAAGAAATGATGGAAAAAGCTGAAAAACTTGGAAAAACTCTACTTCTTCCTGTTGATACAGTTACAGCTCTTGATTTCCCAAATCCTATCGACGCTCCAATCGAAACTAAAGTTTTCGTTGCTGGAACTATGACTGATGATAGAATGGGTCTTGACATTGGTCCTGAAACTAGAGAATTATTCGCTAATGCTGTTAGATCTGCTAAAACTGTTGTTTGGAACGGTCCTATGGGCGTTTTCGAAAACCCAATTCTTGCTGAAGGTACAATTGCTGTTGCTGCTGCACTTGCTGAAACTGATGCTACTACAATTATCGGTGGTGGTGACTCAGCTGCTGCTGTTATCCAACTTGGATTTGCTGACAAAATGTCACACATCTCAACTGGTGGCGGTGCTTCCCTTGAATACTTAGAAGGTAAAGTTCTTCCAGGTATTGATTGTATCGCTGATAAAGCGTAAGAATTGTTATCATTCCTTGTTGTGGTTTGATTAATATTTGGTAATTTATTATTAGAATTTTGTAGAGGCGGATATTGTTCGCCTCTACATTAGCATATATAAATTTGTAAATTCAATTGGATATTTTTGCGAGGTGATTTGTTGGAATTGCCAAAACGAAAGAATATTAGGTTGAAAGATTACGATTATTCGCAAAACGGTGCGTATTTTGTGACGATTTGTACACATAATCGTGAAAATTTGTTTGGTGAAATATATAACGGAATAATGAATTTGTCCTTATATGGGCAAATTGCTCAATGGGAAATAATGAATACAAATGATAAACGATTAAAAAATGATATTTATATTGATAAATTTATTGTAATGCCAAATCATGTTCATATTATAATTAATGTAGGGTCATGGCTTGCCGTGACCGCAAATACAAACGCATTTTCTAAACCGATAAAAAATTCATTATCCGCAATTGTTGGCGGATACAAATCGGCTGTCACAAGAAAAATTAATGAATCATCAAAAACGGACATGGCAAGCCATGTCCCTACAGTATGGCAATCACGTTACCATGACCATATTATTAGAAATGAAAAAGAATACCTAAAAAATATGGGAATACATCGACACAAACCCATTAAAATGGGAAAATGATTGTTATTACACAAAAATGAGGTAATAAACGAAAACCGGAGGACACAATGGCTAAAGATTTTATTGATTTGCGTAGTCAATTAGTAAAATTAAGAAAAGATGCGAATTTAATTCAAACCATTGATTGCACAAAGGAAGAAAATGAGAAATATGAACAATTAGTAGGTAATAATGAAAAATTGCCTGAGGGAATATTTCAATATGATACTTATGATAATTATTCTTTTTATAAATTAGTGAAGGGTGATTTATCTGATGATGAAAAAGATGAGTATATAAATCTTTTGCAATTGAATTATTTAAATATAATTAAGAAAAAAATGAACATTTTTGTTGTGTTTTCTGTAATTTCTGTTATACTATTACTTATAGTGGTGCTGGACATATTTAGTTAAATGAAAACTAAGTTGGAGGTTTTATTATGAAGAAAATTGTAATTCAGAGTTTATTGTTTACGGTAGTTGCTTCAATAGTATACTTTGTTCCTATATTTCTACTTAATGGTAATGCTTTTCCAATAGAAGATGTAATTTCATTAATTATTTTTGCAATAGTGAACTTTGTAATAGATATATTTGCATTTAAAAAGATGCACAATATAAAATCAAACACAAGAGAAATAAAAAAAATAAAATAAAAAATAAAAAAAGGACGGTAAATTATTATGAACAAAACTTTAAGAAAACCAGTTATCGCTGGAAACTGGAAAATGAACAAATCAAGAGCGGAAGCTAAAACTCTTATTGAAGAATTAATCCCACTTGCTAAAGATGCAACTTGCGAAGTTGTAGTTTGTGTACCTTTTACTAACCTTGAAACTGCTATTGAAGCTACTAAAGGCACTAACATTAAAGTTGGCGCACAAAACTGTCACTTTAAATCAAATGGCGCTTACACTGGTGAAATTGCTGCTGAAATGCTTACTGAAATGGGCGTTGAATACGTTGTAATCGGTCACTCTGAAAGAAGACAATACTTTGCTGAAACTGATTTAACTGTAAATAGAAGAACTAAAGCTGCTTTAAAAGCTGGCTTAAAAGTTCTACTTTGCGTTGGTGAAATGCTTAACGAAAGAGAAGACGGAATTACTGAAGATGTTGTTGAACTACAAACTGTTGCTGCGTTAACTGGCATTTGCGGTTGTTCAATGGAAAATGTTGTTATCGCTTACGAACCAGTTTGGGCAATTGGTACTGGTAAAACTGCTTCTGACGAACAAGCTGAAGAAGTTTGTGCTTTCATCAGAACTGTTGTTGAGAAAAAATACGGCAAAGATGTTGCTGATAAAGTTGTTATTCAATACGGTGGTTCAATGAACCCTAAAAACTGTGCTGGATTACTTGCTAAAGAAAATATCGACGGTGGACTAATCGGCGGTGCTTCACTTAAAGCTGAAGATTTTGCTGTGCTTTTAGATGCTGCTTCAAAATAATTTGACATATAAATAATAAAGGAGTTTTTTACAATGTTAAAAAGCGAAATTGCTAAAAAAATATATGAACTTTCTCATATAACGGGGGAATTTAAGCTTCGTAGTGGTCAAATTTCTAACGAATATTTTGACAAATACCTATTTGAAGCAAACCCAGTTGTACTTAGAGAAATTGCTACTCAAATGCTTGACTTAATTCCTGAGGGAAGTGAAGTTATTGCTGGACTTGAAATGGGTGGAATTCCTGTTGTTACTGCTATTTCTGCACAAAACTTGATGCCTGCTGCTTTTGTTCGTAAAGAAGCTAAAGAGTATGGAACTTGCAAATTAGCCGAAGGTGCTGACGTTGTGGGTAAAAAAGTTTGTATTATTGAAGATGTTGTAACTACAGGTGGCGCAATCATTGACGGCGTTAAGGCACTTCGTGAACGTGGTGCAATTATTGACACTGTTATATGTGTAATTTTAAGAGATGAAAGAGCTTATGATATTTTAGCTGAACACGGACTAAAACTAATCCCTACTTTCACAATGGAATACATTAAAGAACAAGTAGGAGTTTCTTAATTTATTAAAATAATAGTTTATTTTGTAAGGAACGCATTTATTTGCGTTCCCTACATCTATATTTGAAAGGAATTTATTTTTATGAAAAAACCAGTAGCATTAATTATTTTAGACGGATATGGCTATAACCCTGACATAAACGGAAATGCTGTTTATTCAGCAAGCACTCCAAACCTTGATAAAGTTTTTGAAAATTGTCCAAACACAAAAATCGGAGCTTCAGGTATGGACGTTGGACTTCCTGACGGTCAAATGGGAAATAGTGAAGTTGGACATACAAACATCGGTGCTGGACGAATTGTTTATCAAGAATTAACTAGAATTACTAAGTCAATTAGTGACGGTGACTTTTTTGAAAACGAAGCTTTTCTTGCTGCAATTGAAAACTGTAAGAAAAATGACTCAGCACTTCATTTGCTAGGTCTACTTTCTGATGGTGGTGTTCATAGCCACAATAATCACCTTTACGCACTACTTGAACTTGCTAAAAAAGCTGGTTTAACTAGAGTTTATGTTCACGCATTCCTTGATGGACGTGACGTTCCTCCTTCAAGTGCAAAAGAATTTGCGTCACAACTTTGTGAAAAAATGAAAGAAATCGGCGTTGGTAAAATTGCTTCTGTTATGGGAAGATATTTTGCTATGGATAGAGATAATCGTTGGGATAGAGTTGAAAAAGCTTATGCTGCAATGGTTTATGGAGTGGGCGAAACTGACACTAATGCTATTGAAGCAATTGCTACTTCTTACCAAAACGACATTGTTGACGAATTTGTTGAGCCAACTGTTATCGAGGGAACTGAAAGAATTAAAGCTAATGACAGCGTGATTTTCTTTAACTTCCGCCCTGATAGAGCGAGAGAAATTACTCGTACTTTTGTTGACGATAATTTTGACGGATTTAACAGACGTGACGGACGTTTCCCACTATTTTACGTTTGTTTAACTCAATATGATGTGACTATGCCAAATGTTACAGTTGCATTTAAGCCACAATCTTTGGCTAACACTTTCGGTGAATACATTGCAAACAAAGGTTTATCACAACTTAGAATTGCTGAAACTGAAAAATATGCTCACGTTACATTTTTCTACAACGGTGGTGTTGAAGCTCCATTTGCAAATGAAGATAGAGCTTTGATTGACTCACCTAAGGTTGCAACTTACGATTTACAACCTGAAATGTCCGCTTACTTAGTTGCTGACGAAGTTGTTAAGAGAATTGAATCTGGTAAATATGATGTTATCATTTTGAACTATGCAAACTGCGATATGGTTGGGCATACTGGAATTTTTGATGCTGCTGTTAAAGCTGTTGAAGCTGTTGACGAGTGCGTTGGAAAAACTCTTGAGGCACTTGAAAAAGTTGGCGGTGTTGCATTAATTACTGCTGACCACGGAAATGCTGACAAAATGTACGATTTTGACGGTTCACCATTTACTGCTCACACAACTTTCCCTGTTCCTTTAGCGGTAGTTGGTTATGATTGCAAGCTAAGAGAAGGCGGAGTTCTTGCTGACTTATCACCTACAATGCTTGAAATTTTAGGTTTAGAAAAACCAAAAGAAATGACTGGTACTTCAATTATTGTGAAATAATTAATACTGAATAAAAAACTGTGAGGAAACGAATTTAGTTTCCTCACAGTTTTTTTTTGTTTTAATTATCATTATCTTCAGTTTTTTCCTTTAGATTAGGGTAAGTTTTATTTGTTGCAGAGTAAGGATTTACATTAGGTTGGGGCTTAACTTCAGTTTTACTGCTACTAATTAATACTGACATTACAAAGGTAATTACTAATGGAAGAACAAACCAAACTCCTAGTGTGATTTTCCATAGAAAACTTGGGATATCTATCCATTTTGTTAAGCCAAAAAGTATTAAAGAAATTACCGCCCATTCAAAATTCAGTATTAAATTGATAAAGTAAGCCAGTAAAAAGCCATTGTCCGTTGAGGCAGTTTTTTTCATTTTAGTCATTCCTTTCGTAATAATTGCTGTTTCTTAGTATGATTATTATATCTCAT
>CAYJLB010000021.1:31390-31726 GCA_964370845.1 uncultured Oscillospiraceae bacterium | reverse complement strand
GCTTTATTCATCATATTTTTTCTGCATTTTTAATAATATCGCAGAGTTTTTCCGTTAAACAAGCATCAAACATAGTAAATAATATATCAACTGCTCCTAAAAGATAAATATTTTTGTTTTTAATCTCAGCCAAAGCAGGAACGTTAGTGTAAATATAAGATTTATACCAATCAGCTGTGTAAGGAGGGATTTCTTTCCCCTGTTTAACTAATTTTTTCATACTATCATAATCATCACTAATTGCGTTTAAATAATTATCCGCACCTTTAGCAATAACCGTATCATAAACCTCTTTAAGCTGTGCATCGGACATAGTTTCTTTGTAAAATTCCACTA
>CAYJLB010000021.1:0-31380 GCA_964370845.1 uncultured Oscillospiraceae bacterium | reverse complement strand
GACTCCATTTCAGTACACTTTTGATTATTGATAACTAACCCGAAATTTTTAAGACAGTCCGAGTCATCAATATTGTTAAGCACGACTTTCAGCACATCTTTAATGCTACAGTTATAAAAATCGTCCTCCGCTAAAGAATAAATATATTTTATCGCATTATAAAGGCAAACTCCACTTTTTACAATAGTTTCCGACAGGGAGTTAAGCACACCACGTTCACTTTGAAAATCCATAAATTAAAACCTTCCTTTCACTTGCTAAAATCAAAATAAATTAGCAATACTTCTCTAATATATATTATATTCCATTTTTATAAATATTTCAATGTGTTTTCAATATTTTTTCATAAAAGCACTTTTATTTTTGCTATAAATGTAGTATAATGTATATTGTATGAGTATATCTTAAAACAAAAATAACATTACAAAAATTATAATATAAATATTCAATGAGGAAAGGAATGGTTATATTTATGAATATTCTAATAATCGGTTGTGGTAAAATAGGTTCACGACTTGCGCAAGTTTTGAGTGAAAAAGGACACGATATTTCAATTATAGATAGCGAGCCATCGAAATTTGATTTTTTACCAAATGACTTTAATGGATTTACAACAACAGGAGTTCCAATTGACCAAGATGTGCTGAAAAAAGCTGGGATTGAAAGTTGTGATGTTGTAGCAGCAGTTACATCAAATGATAATATAAACATAATGGTATCCGAGCTTGCTACTGAGATTTTCAAAGTTCCAAAAGTTTTTGTTAGGATTTATGACCCAAGGCGTGATGAAGTTTTTTCAAATTTTGGAATGGCTACAGTTTGCCCAACTAACCTAACTGTTTCAGCAATCTGCTCCGCCCTTGAGGATAAAACTGCTCAACTAGGGTCAATGCATATCGGAGTAAGAACGGTAAATTTCACAACAATGGAAATCCCAAAGTCCTTTATCGGACTAAAAGCAAGTGAAATTGAATTTGAAAAAGATGAGATATTATATGCTGTTTTAAGTGAGAATAACAGGCTAAATTTAGTCGGTTTTCAAGATATTATCTTACATAAAGGTGATACTTTGATTTTCTCAAAAATAGCTGACTAATCCTATGGAAAGGAATTAATTTATATGAAAGTTATTATAATCGGCGGTGGAAAAGTAGGTTATTACCTAGTTAAAACCCTTATTGAACACGGACATGAACCAACTTTAATTGAAATGGATAAAAAGACTTGTACTGCAATTGCAAACGAACTTGATATACCTGTAATTTGTGGCGACGGAACTAGTATTGATGTCCTTGAAGAAGCTAATCTTTCCCAAACTGAGGCAGTGCTTGCTGTTTCGGGGCAAGACGAGAACAACCTTGTAGCTTGTCAACTTGTAAAGAGAATTAAAAAGAATATTCGTACTGTAGCAAGGGTAAATAACCCTAAAAATGCTGATGTTATGAAAGTTCTTGGTATAGATAACGTTATTTCAAGTACAGATAGAATTGCTGAAATGCTTGAGCGTGAAGTTGACACTTCTAAAATCAAGGAACTTATCTCATTAAATCACGGAAAAGGTGCAATTTCTGAAATAGAATTGCCTAAAGAATATAAACTTGACGGAACAAAACTAATGGATTTAAGACTACCTAACAATATGAATATTATTTCAATTGAGCGAGATAAAAAGCTTATAATTCCTCGTGGTAACACCGAGTTAAAGAGCGAAGACAATCTTCTTATCATTGCAAATAATATGTCAACAGGAAAAATTCAATCTGTGCTAAAATTGTAATTAATTTTATAACCATACATTAGTATGAAAATTTTATTTTCATTTTTTCACGTAATTAACAAAATTATATTGTATTATGTAAATAAAGCAAATTCAATAATTTTTCAAAAAAGAGGGTATCAAAGAAAGCGATGAGTAAAATTTATTCACTTGGAGTTGACATAGGTTCAACTACAGTAAAAACTGTAATTTTAGATGATGGCAAAATCATTTTTAATAAATATGAAAGACATTTTTCTAAAGTAAGGGAAACTGTTTTAGAGCAGTTGACTTACATAAAAAATGAGTTCAAAGACGGACTTTTTAATATTTGTATAACAGGTTCAGCTGGACTTGGAATTGCAAATAGTACAAATCTTCCTTTTTTGCAAGAAGTTCAAGCAGCATTTACCGCTGTAAATATCGCCTACCCTGAAACTGATGTTGTTGTGGAACTTGGCGGAGAGGACGCAAAAATAATCTTCCTCACTGGTGGAGTTGAACAACGTATGAACGGTTCTTGTGCAGGTGGAACAGGTGCATTTATTGACCAAATGGCTACTTTACTTGGAATTACACCAAACGAACTTGACGAAATGTCACTAAAAAGTGAGAAATTATATCCAATCGCTTCAAGATGTGGAGTTTTCGCAAAAACTGACATTCAACCCCTTTTAAATCAAGGGGCGAAAAAAGAAGATATTTCCGCTTCAATTTTTCAAGCTGTAGTTGACCAAACAGTTTCTGGGCTTGCACAAGGAAGAAATATCGAGGGCAATGTTTTATTTTTAGGAGGTCCACTGTCATTTTTACAAGGACTTAGAAATGCATTTACACGCACTTTAGGACTAACCGAAAATCAAGCAAACTTCCCTGAACTTGCGCCATGTTTTATGGCTTATGGCTGCGCTTTACATGGAAAAACTACTGGCGAAACTTTTACTTTAGATGAAATTTGTGATAGAGTTGCCCACGCAAAGGCACAAGAAAACAAAACTGTTGCTCCTCCACTTTTTGAAAATGAAACTGAATATAAAGAATTTAAGGAAAGACACGCAAAATTTGATGTTGAGTACGAAGATTTAAAAACATATAAAGGCCATGCTTATCTGGGGATTGATGCGGGTTCAACTACTACAAAGCTTGTATTAATCACTCCCGAGGGGAAAATTTTATACCAACATTATTGCTCAAATATGGGGCAACCTCTTAATGTTATCGCAAAGCAATTGGAGGAAATTTACGACCTTGCAAATGATGAATTAGTCATTTCTTCCTCCGCTGTAACGGGATATGGTGAGGATTTAATTAAAGCTGGACTAAAACTTGACTTTGGAATAGTTGAAACAGTTGCCCACTACACAGCAGCGTCATATTTCTGCCCCAATGTTGACTTTATAATGGACATTGGCGGGCAAGATATTAAGTGCTTTAAAATAAAAAATTCCGCAATTGATAGCATTATGCTGAACGAAGCCTGTTCTTCTGGTTGTGGTTCATTTATTCAAACTTTCTCTCAAGCCTTAGGTTATGAGATTGACGAATTTTCAAAAATTGGTTTGTTTGCAAAAAATCCTGTTGAACTAGGCTCAAGATGTACAGTTTTCATGAATTCTTCCGTTAAACAAGCCCAAAAAGACGGCGCAACTGTAGCCGATATTTCTGCTGGACTGTCTTCAAGTATAATTAAAAATGCAATTTATAAAGTAATCCGTGCGAAATCCTTTGACGAATTAGGTGAAAATATAGTTGTTCAAGGCGGAACTTTCCTAAATGATGCGGTTTTACGTTCTTTCGAGCAAGAACTTGGAAGAAATGTTGTCCGTCCTTCAATTTCTGGATTGATGGGAGCTTTTGGTTGTGCTGTTTATGCAATGAAACATACAAGACCGTCTTCAACCTCCTTAATTATCACAAAAGACCAACTTAAAGAATTTTCTTTCCATGCAAAACCTGCACATTGTAAAGGTTGTACTGCAAATTGTAATTTAACAGTAATTACTTTTAATGACGGACATAAATTCATTTCGGGAAATCGTTGTGAAAAAGGTGCGGGGTTAAAAAAAGTTGATACAAGTCTTGATTTATACGAATATAAACTTGATAAATTAGTGAATTTACCAAGCAAAACTCCGAATAATAAACGTGGAAAAGTCGGCTTGCCTTTAGTGCTTAATTTCTTCGACTTAGCGCCTTATTTCGTTACAATGTTTGAGGAATTAGGGTTTGAAGTTGTGATTTCTGACGTTTCTACAAGAGATACATATTACGCTGGACAAAGTACAATTCCATCCGACACTGTTTGTTATCCAGCGAAATTAGTACACGGACATATGGAAAAACTAATTGAAAAAAATGTTGATTTCATTTTCTATCCATGTATGACTTTTAACGTTAACGAAAATATATCGGAAAATCATTTTAATTGCCCTGTTGTAGCCTATTATCCTGAATTATTAAAGGTAAATATGCCGAATTTAAGCGATAGCAACTTTATCCACCCTTATATTGATTTAAATAGGGATAAGCATGTAGTTACAACTATGTTAAAAACCCTTTCTAACTATAAAATTTCAAAAAATGAAATGAAAAATGCTGTAGCAAAAGCAAGTAAATCTATGACTGATTTTAATAGTGATATTTCAAGGAAAACACTTGAAATCATTGCTACTGCAAGAGAAAATAATAAGCAAATTATTGTTTTAGCTGGGCGACCTTATCACATTGACCCTGAAATCAACCACGGAATTCACAAACTAGTGACTTCTTTAGGAATGGCTGTTTTAACTGAGGATAGCATTGCACCTCTTGGGGAAAAAATCGGTGTCGACGTGCTTAACCAATGGACTTATCACGCACGACTTTATAAAACTGCACGATATGTCACTGAAAATCCTGATATGCAACTTGTTCAACTAGTGTCCTTTGGCTGTGGAATTGACGCAATTACAACAGACGAAGTGCGTTCAATCCTTGAAGAAAAGGGAAAATTATACACTCAACTTAAAATTGATGAAATAAACAATCTTGGTGCAGTAAAAATTAGGCTTAGAAGCTTAATTGCTGCAATAAGCGAAAAATAATTATTATATCGTTTTGCAATAAACGAAAGGAGAATTCTTTTTAATGCAAGAACATAAAAGAACCCATTCTACAGGGAGTATAAAAAATGTGATTTTCACCGAAGAAATGAAGAAAACTCACACAATTTTAGTCCCTGATATGTTACCAATCCACTTTAATTTAATACTTTCAGTATTTTCTCAATACGGTTATAAGTGTGAACTTTTGCGTTCAAACTCCAAAGCTGTAATTGATGAGGGGCTTAAAAACGTCCATAATGACACTTGTTACCCTGCACTTTTGGTAATCGGACAATTTATGGAAGCTCTTAAAAGTGGAAAATATGACCCTGACAAAACTGCATTGCTTCTCTCACAAACGGGTGGCGGTTGCCGTGCGTCAAATTATATAAAAATACTTAGAAAAGCATTGGTAGGACAATTCCCGCAAGTGCCTGTGCTCTCTTTAAACTTTAGCGGACTTGAAAAAGAAAGTTCGCTACCATTCACCGCTCCAATGGCATTAAAAGTAATTTTCGCTATACTTTACGGGGATTTACTAATGCTTTTGAACAACCAATGTTTGCCTTATGAAGTTGAAAAAGGGTCAACAGAACGTGTTGTTAGAAAGTGGGAAAGAATACTAAGAATGCGTCTTCGCAAGAATAAATTTCTGTCAATCAAAAAGACTTATCTTGCAATTTTAAATGATTTCGCTAAAATAAAACGCCACAAAACTAAAAAGCCTAAAGTTGGCATTGTTGGAGAAATTTATGTAAAACACTCCCCTCTTGCAAATAATCACTTGGAAGAATTTTTGATTAGTGAGGGCTGTGAGCCTGTTGTTCCAGGACTTTTGGACTTCGTTATGTACTGCGCTGTAAATATTTCTGTGTCATCAAAATTATATTCTTTCAAAAATATGAAAACCACAATGTACGGTTTAAGTTACAAAATTTTATATTCAAAACATAAACAAATGATAAATATAATCAATCAGCACGGAGTTTTTGAAGCTCCACACGATTTTGAATTTTTACGCAAGCAAGCGGATAAATACTGTAATCAAGGTGTCCAAATGGGTGAAGGTTGGCTTATTCCAGCGGAAATGGCTACAATGGCACAAACTGGAACAGAAAATATTATTACAACCCAACCTTTTGGCTGTCTTCCAAATCATATTGTAGCAAAAGGTATGGCAAGGGCGATAAAAAATGACTTTCCACATGCAAATATTGTTGCAATCGACTATGACCCAGGGGCAACTAAAGTCAATCAAGAAAACCGCATAAAGCTAATGCTTGCAAATGTTAGAACTAATACAAACTCCCACGGACATTCTCACAAATCAAAAGTGTAACTATTAAAATAAGGAAATAAATTTATGGACGTTAAAGAAAAAGTGCTTTCTTATCTACTGGAGAACAAAGGAAATGTAGTTTCGGGTAGCAAATTAGCGGAAATTTTAGGTGTTTCGAGAACTGCGGTTTGGAAAGCTGTCCAATCCCTTGAGGAAAGCGGTTATAATATTACAGCCTCCACAAAAAAAGGTTACTGCTTGTCGGAGGAAACTGATATTTTATCTCCACAAAGTGTAAAATTATTTCTACCTGAAAAGCTGTCAAATATAGATATACAAGTCTTTCAAACTATTGATTCAACAAATAATTATGCAAAAACTTTAGCTAATCAAGGTAAGGAAGAAATGACTGTAATTATATCGGAAGAACAAACTGCTGGTAAAGGTCGCCGTGGCAGAACTTTTCATTCTCCCCACTCAAAAGGGATTTATATGAGTGTGATTTTACGCCCAAAAATGGAAGCAAAACAAGCACTTTTAATAACAACAAGCACCGCTGTTGCAGTAGCTAAAGCAATAGAAGAAATTTGTGGACTTGAAACAAAAATAAAATGGGTAAACGACATTTTTTCTGGTGATAAAAAACTTTGCGGAATTTTAACCGAAGCTACAATGGATTTTGAAAGCGGAGGACTTGAATATGCTGTTGTAGGAATTGGAGTTAATATTTATTCAAAGGAAACTGATTTCCCTGAGGAAATAAAAAATATTGCAACATCAATTTATAATGGCTATGAAAACAAACCTATTCGAAGTAAGTTGATAGCAAAAATCCTTGAAAATTTATTCGATTATAGCCAAAATTTAGGGGACAAATTAATTTTAGAAGATTACAAAAAACGCTCATTTTTAATAGGCGAAAATATTTATATTATAAATGATGAAAATAAAATAAAAGCAAAAGCAATCGGCATAAATGACCAAGTTGAACTAATGGTACAACTTGAAAATGGCGAAATAAAAAACCTTAACTCTGGAGAAGTGAGTGTAAGGTTTGAATAATTTAATGTTAAAAAGAAAGGACGGAATTTTATGCAAGAATTAAATAGTCAATTTCATATTAAATGTGTGGAGGGCGACGTAGGAAGATATTGTATCCTACCAGGAGATCCAGGACGTTCCGAGCAAATTGCTCAATATTTTGACAATCCACAATTCGTATCACAAAACCGTGAATACACAATTTACACAGGCACTCTTTTAGGCGAAAAAGTTACCGTTTGTTCAACTGGTATAGGCGGACCATCTGCTGCAATTGCAATGGAAGAACTCCACAACATTGGTGCAGATACTTTTATTAGAGTCGGAACTTGTGGCGGTATTGACATTCCTGTTGAATCGGGTGACATTGTAATCGCTTCGGGGGCAATCCGTTTTGAACACACAAGCCGTGAATATGCACCAATCGAGTATCCAGCGGTAGCAAACTTTGAAGTTACTTCTGCCCTAGTTGAAGCAAGCAAAAAACTTGAGAAAAAATATCACGTTGGAGTAGTGCAATGTAAAGATTCATTTTACGGGCAACATTCACCACACAAAATGCCAATCGCTGGTGAACTTCTTGAAAAGTGGGAAGCTTGGAAAAGACTTGGCGTAAAGGCAAGCGAAATGGAATCTTCAGCATTATTTGTAGTTGCCGACGCATTAAAATGCAGATGTGGTTCCGATTTCCACGTAATTTGGAACCAAGAACGTGAATTACTCGGACTTGATTCAAAAATGAACGAGGACACTTCGGGAGCAATTGAAGTTGCAATTGAAGCATTAAAAATTCTAATTGAACAAGATAAAAAAGCAAAATAAAACCAACTTTGACAAAGTCACAGAAATAAATATTCATTTCAAGTATAATAACCTCAAGAGAATAAATAATATATAAATACTATTTATTCTCTTGAGGTAAAATTTTAACCACTATTTATAAATTAAAGAAAAGGAAGGATATTTTATGGCAGCTATTAATTTAACTAAAGATACTTTTGAACAAGAAATTGCAACTGAGAAAACAGTTTTGGTAGACTTTTGGGCACCTTGGTGTGGGCCTTGTAAAATGATGTCCCCAGTTATTGATGCGATCGCAGATGAAAGAACTGATGTTGTTGTTGCAAAAGTAAACGTAGATGACGAAAGAGAACTTGCAGAAAAATTTGGAATTATGAGTATTCCTACACTTGTTATCTTGAAAAATGGAGAAGTTGTACATCAAGAAAGTGGTGCAAAACCAAAAAATGCTGTACTATCACTATTGGATAGCTAATTTTCGTAATTTTTCACGGTCAAGAATTTCAACTCCACCTCGCACAGCACGAGCAATCCCTTCGTGGGCAAAATATTTCAGCATACGGGAAACAACCTCCCTCGCTGACACCATATATTTTGCAATTTGCTCTTGTGTGAGGTGGATTTTATCTTCTTTAGTCTTTATTACTTCATCATATAAAAATATAGCAAGTCTTTTATCAAAGCTTAAAAACATAATTTGTTGCATAGCCCAAATTACATCAGAAAATCTAGTTGCAGTTAAATTTAAAGCATAATTTTCAACATGGATATTTCTTTTGGTAATATCGCTAAATAAATTTGAATTTATTAAGTAGCATTCTGTATCCTCTTGTGCGTCAACAAAAACATCAAATGTAATCGCCTCAATAACGCAAGAAGCGGCAAGCATACAAATATCACCCGCATAAAGGCGGTACAAAGTAACTTCTTTCCCTTCCTCGGAAAGAAGATAAACCCTTATACAACCACTTTTAACAAAAATTCCGCCGGTACATTCACCTTTTCCCCCGTGGATATTTTCGTTAACTTTATATTTTTTATAAAGAGCAGTATTACAAACTGCCTCTTTATCATTCCCCTCTAACTTATCCCAAAAGGGAAGATTTTCAGCAAACAAAGTTTCACATTCTTTTATACTCATAATAACGCTCCTTTCACAAGTCCATTTATTTAATTTTACTACATAATTAATAAAAAGTCTATATTATTTTCATAATTTAACAGTTTATTCACGAGATTATTTTAACAGACACAAAATAACTTGACAAAAGGTAGGAAGCAAAGTAAAATTAAGAAGAATTAATAAATAAGGACTGATTATAAAAATGAATTTTGGTATAACATTTATATCCGTTTTATCCCTTTTAGCCTACGCAATCCCTGGGTTTTATTTTACAAAAAGGGGGAAAATTAAGCCCGAAAGTGCATCTTCTTTCGCTACAATTTTAGTAGCTTGGTGCTCGCCTTGCTTAATGATTTCTTCTTTGACAAGTGTTGAGTATTCACCTGATATTTTGCTGAATTTAGGAGTAATTTTTGTTATCATTGCTTGTGTACAACTTGCAATAATTGGTGCAAGTTCAATTTTTCTTTGGAAAAAAGGAAAGGAAGATGCAAAGTATCGCATTGGTATTTTAGCCTCATCTTCAGGGAATGTTGGATTTTTCGGAATTCCATTACTTAGAATTTTAATGGCTGACCAACCAATAGCTATTAGCATTGCAACAGCATGTGTAATTAGCCTTAATATAGTAGCTTACACAGTAGGTTCCATGATAATAACTCGTGATAAAAAGTACATAAGCATAAAAACCTTATTCTTAAACCCTGGTACAATTGGTTTTGTTTTAGGTTTAATTATATTTGTTAACCAAATAGAAGTTCCCTCGCAAATTATGACAATTATAAGAACTTGTGGTGATATGTGCGCTCCATTATGTATGATAATTCTAGGAATAAGGCTTGCAACTGTAAAACTTGACACATTTAGGAATATAAAATTTCACCTTTGCATTGTTGGTGTAAAGCAAATTATTATGCCATTATTTATTTTATTGATAACCTTATTTTTACCTATCGACCAATACGCAAAGACCACTTTATTTATTTTAGGTGCAACTCCAGTTGCAAGTGTAACTTTAAGTTTTTCCGAAATGTTAGGACAAGGGCAACAAGACGCAGCTAAAATGCTTCTTCTAGGCACAGTTTTATCGGTAATAACAATGCCAATTGTCCTCCTAGCAGCAGCAACGTGACATTGGCGGGGAAGCCCCCGCAGGCAGACGCGCTAAAGTTTGATAAATCAACCAAATATAGTCCACGCGACTTTTCAAAAGTTAGCAAAAGTTATATTCAATAATTTATTTCTACAAGGCTTTACTTTGTTTTAAATTTAACTATACGCATGACATTGGTGGGGAAGCCCCCGCGGGCAGACGTGCTAAAGTTTGATAAATCAACTAAATATAGTCCACGCGACTTTTCAAAGTTAGCAGAAATTTATTTCTACGGTTGAAAATTCTCGTGGACTATTTTACTATTTAAATTATCCTAAATTACGGTTGCCAGCAGAGGCTTCCATGCAAAAAGTTGCAGATAACTTATCGCCTGAAAGTGCGGTTACAGTTACTGTGACTTCTTTTTTTGTGGTAGGTTTTACAACTGCGGTCAATCGACCTTTATAAGAGGTAAATTCGCCACTTGTATAAACTTCTTCTGTAGACGGGCAAGAATTTCCAAAAGCTAACAACTCTCCACCCGAAACAACAGCTTTTGTTAATATTTCAGCGCTAGGAACTACAGTTCCATTTTTGTCCACATAATCGCAATGAAGAAAGACAATTTCCCCTGTTTTTGAGCAACTTTCTTCCTTTGTAATCCTAATTGAGCAAGGTTTTTCAGCGGTTCTAATCTCATATCTTGAAACTTCTTTTTTTCCGTCATAGGAAATTGCTGTTAGTTTACCTTTTTTATAAGGAATTTCAAACCATGCACGATAACGATTTTCTTTACCCGCTTTTTCTTCTCCAATTAATCTATCATCAAGGAATAATTTTACTTTTTTAGAAGCAGAAAAAACTTCTATAACAACATTTTCCCCTTCATATCCCTCAAAAGTCCAACAGTCACTTTCCTCAGGCCAAGACCAAGCACCTAATATTTCTACTTTTCCATTATTTTTCGGAGGTCGAACAGCAATATAAGTTTCTTTTGAGCCCCAAAAAATGCTTTTTAAATAACCTTGCGGCGTTCTATGCCCACACAGGTCAAAGTCCCCAGCTACCGCAACTCTATCTGGATATTGAGGCCAAATGGGAAGCTTTTCCCCCTCATTGCAATAACCAATTTTCCCAAGGAAAGACTCGCCTAAATACTGCATACTTGACCAAGAGAACATTCCGATTATGTTGTCATTTTCATTAACATAATCCCAAAGCATATCATCGCAAATAGGAAAAGTTTCGCTACAATAAGCCATTCTTTGAGGATATTTCTCTTTGTCATAAAAATTTATGCAATAGTTGTATCCAAACAAATCAAGAGGCTGTGCAAATTCTTCAGTAAGTGCGTTAAATCGCTCTTTTTTCTTTTCATCAACCTCTAAAGAAAACGGTCTAACATACCCTTTCTCCCAAACTTTTTCACCGTCAGCAGGAGTATGATTTTGAACATTTCTTATAAACTCACCATATTCTAAATCACTAAAATAAGGGGGAACGCCCGAAATTGCAATAGAAATAAACCGTGTATCATCAATATTTCGCGCATAGTCAGCTAATTTCTTCGCCCATAAATAACCGCCCGAACGTCCACCCTGTTCAGTTATTTCGTTACCAAGTCCCCAAACAATAACTGAAGGGTGATTTCTGTCCCTTTTTATCATAGAGGACAAATCTTTTTCCCAGTTGCTCTCAAAAAATTGGCTATAATCATTGTCAGTTTTAGGTAAATTCCAAACATCAAAAACTTCGTTAATCACTAAAACGCCATATCTGTCACAAGCATCTAAAAACTCTGCAGAAGGCACATTGTGAGCACATCTTAATGCGTTAAACCCATTGTCTTTGTGTAGTTTCACCTTGCGATATTCCGCTTCGGGATAAGAAACTGCACCTAAAATTCCATTGTCGGAGTGGACACAGCCACCCTTTAATTTTATAGCTTTCCCATTTAACAAAAATCCAACTTCGGGTTTCAATTCAATAGTTCTAACTCCAAAATTAGCAAAATCCTCGTCGAGCACTTCATTTTCACGAATAATTTGACAAGTAACTTTGTAAAGATAAGGATTTTCCAAGTCCCAAGGTGTAATATTTTTCAAGTCAAAAGTAAAATCTGCCACATCACAACTATTTTTATTTAAGTAACAATTCACAGTTCTTTCTTGAATTTTAACATTGTTGCAATCAGAAATTATCGCTCTTACAGAAAAAGCCACTCCACGTTGATAATTATTTTCAATTTCCGCTTTAACAGAGATAGTTCCATTATTATCGGTAAGTTTTTTAGTGCTAACAGCAATTCCATTATGGGAAATATGCAATAAATCCCCCACCAAAATATTTACATCACGATAAAGCCCCGAACCCGTGTACCACCTTGAGTTAAGCCCTGAACTATTAAAAGTTGAAATGCGTAAATAATTGTTCTCCGCTCTAACTTTTCCTGTTAAATCCCCTGTGAAAGTTGTGTAGCCATTATAATTTTTGCAAATCAAATCGCCGTTAAACTCCACCATAGAAAGCATGTAAGCTCCACCAATTTCGATTAAAATTCGCTTGTTGTCATATTCTTTTGGCAAATTAAAAGTCTTTGAATACACACCCGAATCGCCAACATAATAACCTGTCGCATAATCTTGAATACAATCTTTTGACGGTTTTTTTGCAATAGTTATGTCATGAGGCAAATCAACATTTATTGTGTAATTATTTTCATTATCCGGTTTCCAGTGATCAGTTTTATTTGTAAAAACATAATTTTCGTTAAATGGAATTTTTTTCAATATAATCACGACCCTTCAATCTTTTAAATATTTCTCACATAATGGAACAAAAATTGTTGTGCAATACCCTCGCTTCCTTTAATACAATCAGGTAATCCTTGTGGATAATATTCCTCAAGCACCCTTTTTATCCACACATCAACGGGAAAAGACTCAATTTTGTACATTCCATATAATAAGGTGCAATCAGCAACTTTTACTCCAACGCCTAATATTTTAAGCAATTCTTTTTGTCCCTCATCTTTAGGCATTTCAATTACTTTCTCAAGGTCAACTTCTTTTGTGGCAACTTTTTTTGCAGCGTCAAGAATATATTTCCCTCTAAATCCTGCCCTTAATGGCGCTAAATCTTCAAGGCTACAAGAAGCAATTTTTTCAGCGGTAGGAAAAGTAAAGCCATTTTCAGTTTCCTCCCCAAAACTCTCACAAAGCCTTTCCACAATCCCCTTTATACGTGGAATATTGTTATTCTGCGAGATGATAAACGAGCATAAAGCCTCCCAAGAATCTTGCCTTAAAAGCCTTATTCCACTTGCATATTCGCACGCCTTTTTCAAAGTTTCGTCCTTTGCGTAATTTTCTTTAAGTAATGAATAATCTGTGTCTAAATCAAAATATTTAACCCAAAAATTTAAAAAATCTTCCTCCGTAGTATTTTTCAATCTAACACAATCTTCATCATTTACAATATGCAAAAATTTATCCTTTGCAAAGCCTTTATAACCATTTTTTTCTTCATCTTCTTTCCAACGAAAAGCCTGTCCGCAATCTAAAGTTTCGGAAAGAGAAAGATTTTTTTCATAAAGCAAAATATCATTTCCATCAATTTTATATTTCATTTTCAACAAAATCCTTTCATAATAATTTGTATAGTTAATTAAGTTAGAAAACACACCATAAATCAAGCAAAAAAGCTTTGATTTATGCGTTTTTTTGCTTGAGAGTTGGTAGTGTTTTCAACTTAATTTACTATTTTTATTTAATTTACTTGCTTTTTTTCTGTCTATATATTAAAATTATACTTGAAAAACAAATAATAAACAAGTACAAATTATATATTTCACTTTTTTACCAGAAAATATATTTGAAAGGAAACTAAAAATGAGAGAAAGTATTTTAACTATACCAATTAATGAGGTTTTTGAACCGAAAGAGGGTTGCCCTTTTTGTAGAATGAGGGACACTATCGAAGATAGATGCGTAGAATACATCATGGGTGCAGCAATGATGGAACCCGATGTGCGAATTAAAAGTAATGAACTTGGATTTTGCAAAACTCACTATGAAAAAATGCTTTTGCAAAAAAACAGATTGTCCCTTGGTTTAATTTTATCCACCCACCTTGAGGAAATAAAAAAAGAAGCCTTTGAAAAAAAAGCTTTAATCGGTGCAGAAAAGAAGAAAAAATATCGCCTTTCACAATTTGATGAAACTTGCTTTGTTTGCGACAGAATTGAGTGGGGCTTACAACGTTTATTTGTCACTTTTTATGAAATGTATTCAAAGTCAGATGAATTCCGTCAGCTTTTTAACGAGCAAGAATACATCTGTTTGCACCATTATAAATTGCTTGCAGAACAAAGTGAGGGCAAAATCCCTAAAAAAATGTTACCAATTTTCGAAAAAGAAGCAAAGGATTTGGTTACAAAATACCTTGACACACTAATTAATGACGTTACCCATTTTACAAAAATGTACGACTACCGAAACACGGGAAGTAATGCTGATTGGGGAAATTCAAAAGACTCCATTGAAAGAGCAATTAAGTTTTTGACTTCACGTTAAAAATTGTAGAATTCCATATTTTTTTGTCAAGCTTTTTTTCTATACAATTTGTATTTAACTTTTTCAAAGTTTGTTAATAAGTTTTCAAAAATAATTTTCAACTAAATAAAGGAGTTTTCAACTCTTTCAACAGAGTTTTCAACATATTCCAATAGACTTTCAACAGTTTCAACAGAGTTTTCAACAATTTTGTTAAAAGCTCTTATTACAAACAGTATACATTTTGAAAAACTATTTAGAAAATGTAAAAAAATTAAAAGTTTTTTCGCGTTTTATGTTGTAATTTATTTGATTTTTATGTATAATATAAATATATATAGATTTTTAACAACTTATGACAAAAGGACTTATTATGAATAATAACTATAGAAAATCAGACAAGCAAGTAAATAGACAATCAGAAAAACGTAGCGGCGACTTCAAAGATAATAAACGTTTTAACAAAAATAATCGTAATAGCGAAAGAGAACCACGCTCTTTTGATGAAAAATTCGAAAAATTTGAAAAATCAGACAGATTTGATAGAGATAACTCAACTGACAACAAACCTACAAATGAAGAAAAAAATTATATAATCGGGCGAAATCCTGTTATCGAAGCTTTAAAAAGCGGTAAAAACATCGATACACTTTATGTTAATAAAGAGGGTGGAGGCTCACTTCCTCATATTATTTCCCTTGCTCGTGAAGCTGGTGTTGTTGTAAAAGATGTAAATGACCAAAAATTATCCTTTATGTCAAATGGAGCTTCTCACCAAGGCGTTATTGCTGTGGGCGCATATGCTGAATATTGTTCAGTTGATGATATAATAAACATTGCAAAAGAAAAAAACGAACCACCTTTCATTATTGTTTGTGATGAAATTGAAGATCCACATAATTTAGGTGCAATTATCCGTACTGCTGAGTGTGCTGGTGCCCACGGAATAATTATCCCAAAGAGAAGAAGTGCGACTTTAAACCACACTGTATATAAAACTTCTGCTGGAGCGGCGAGTTATCTTCCTGTTGCTCGTGTGGCAAATATTCCTGCTACTCTTGAAATATTGAAAAAAGAGGGCGTTTGGGTTTATGGGACAGATATGAGCGGTGAAAATTATACTACTACAAATCTAACAGGAAGTATTGCTTTAGTAATCGGCTCTGAAGGATTTGGTATGAGCAGATTAGTGAAAGATAAGTGCGACTTTTTAGTAAAGCTCCCTATGATGGGCGAAATAACTTCTTTAAATGCCTCTGTAGCGGGCGGAATTTTTATGTATGAAATTCTAAGACAACGAAACATTAAATAATGAAAAATTATGATAAGATAGGAGTTGAAAGCTTTGTCAGGTAAGAATTATTCTGTTGATGACATATTAAACGAATATTCGAAAAAACGTGAAGAATCCACGCAAAATAATAAAAGTAGTTTAGATATTGATGATTTTTTGAATAACAATAAACCTAAACAACAGCCAAAACCTATTACAAAAAACGCAAAAAAAACTGGGAACACTATGGCAGTGGAAGCCATACGTTCTCACCTTAGTGAAAATTTAGATGACGAAGATGTAGCCCCGCAAAAAAAGGCAGCTAAAAATAAAATTAAAACTGCCCACAAAAGGAAAGATGAATATATTCCAGAACAAAATGTAAGAGCATTGAGAAAAAGTTCGGGAAATACTGATTTAATACGTGAACTTCACAAATTAAAACAAGAACGTCAAAATTATCACACTACCGAACTTACGCCTGTAAATAGAAAAAATATTAAAGACATAGGTCTTGATATAAAGGACAAAATTATTCCTAAAACGGAAACAATTTCTCTTCCTTCTGATTTAAATGAAGACGAGAAAGAACGTATGCTGAATGAACGTCGAATTGAAAAAATTCGTAAATTTGTAATTGAGGAAACTATCGACGATACTATCCATGATGATGATGATATAGTTGAAAGCGATATTTCAAACATAAATGACTACAATACAATTGAAGATGCACCAATGATTTATAAAGCGGTAATTCACCTAAAAAGCACCTTGGTTTTAAGATTTTTTATCTTAATTGGAATTTTTGTTTTTAGTGGATTTTCTGTTTTGGCAAATGAACTTGACATACCTACCTTAACTTTTTTAAGCACAAAAGATAATCCTGTTTCATATTTATTTGTAAACGTGCTATTGGGAATGTTCGCCTCGTTAGTTTCCTATACAGTAATTGCCTCTGGATTTAGGAATTTGTTTAAATTTAAAGCGGATATTGATAGTTTGTGTTCGGTTGTAATGATTTTGTCCTTAATTCCTGCACTTTTAATGTTCGATAACCCTGATTTACTCCAAAGAGGTAAATTGTTTATTTATATTCCAGCCGCAATTTTATGTTTAATTTTTAATACAATAGGAAAAATTTTAACTGTTAAACGAATGGAGAAAAACTTCAAAATTGTCACTGGTGAAAATGAAAAATATGCAGTTTTTCAAATTGATGACGAGCGAATGGCGGAACAATTCACAAAAGGCGCACTACACGATTTTCCTTATCTTTGTGCAACTAAGAAAACTGAATTCGTTACAAACTTTCTGAAGAATTCTTATTACGAGGATTTAGGGGATACTTTTTGTAAATATTCAGTTCCAACTTCTGTTATTTTGGGACTTATTACAGCTGTTTTTTCAGTGCTATTTTTCCAAGAAACAGCAATCCACGATTCCGCATTGCTACACACCGCATTCTCTGCCCTTGCAGCGACAACAACAATTTGTTCAAGCTTTGCAGTAATGCTTGCTGTGACAATTCCAATGGCAAAAGCTTCAAACAAGAGTGTTGAAACTTCAACTGCAATAGTTGGATATTCAACAGTGCAAAGTTTCAAAGATACAAATTCAATTTTAATAAACGTAAACAGCCTATTCCCCGAAGGGACAGTGGATTTTGTAAACTTAAAGCAAATGTCCTCAACTTCCATTGAAGACGGAATTTTATACGCTGCAAGCATAAATTTCCACGCAGACAGTATTCTAAAACATCCTTTTTATAAAATGCTTAAAGGTAAATCGGAAATGCTTTACCCAGTGGACAGCTATATTTATGAAGATGGACTTGGAATTTCTGGTTGGATTGAGAATAAAAGGGTGCTTTTTGGCACACGCGAACTTATGGAAAACCACAGTATTGAGGGTATTCCTTCAAAAATTAAGGAAGCACAATATCTTAAAAGCAACGATTGCGCCTTATATCTTTCAGTTTCGGGAGAAATTACAACTTTATTTGTTGTAAAAGCTAAGGCAAATATGGGTGTAAAAAAATGGTTAAAAGAGCTTGAACGTGAAGAAATTACTGTTGTAATGCATTCAGTTGACTCATTTATTTCATTAAACTTTTTATCCGAGTTGTTTGACGTGTTCCCTGAACATTTTAGATTGCTTCCATTTAGATTTCATAAGAATTTTGATGAAGTTACTACTTTTGAAGCAAAAATTGATACTTCCTTAATTTGTTCGGGACGTTTTCAATCCTTTGCACAGGCAGTTGTAAGTGCAAAACGAATTTATAAAAGCTCACGAATTGGAATTGGATTTGTTTTAGCAAGTGGAGTAATAGGAGCAGTAATTTCACTGTTAGTTTCATTATTTTCAAGTTTTAGCGCTCTTACTTGTTTTGGAATAATTGCTTATCACATAATTTGTTCTTTCTTAATATTTGCAATTCAATCTTTCCGAAAAATTTAAAAAATGGTGTTACGAAACTGTAGAAATACAATTCGTAACACCTTATTTTTATGTTATTAACCTTGAAATAATTTCATTTGACACTAAAAAACCTTCTTTAGTAAAGGCAATTCTGTCCTCAAATATATTAAGCAAGCCACCTTTTTCTAAAGGAAGGGCTTTTTTTATTATTTCTTCTTTAGAAGCATTAAAGCTTTCTATTTCGGCAAAAGTTAAACCTTTCGTAAGTCTTAATTTAAGCATTGCAAACTCCTCAAAAGTTCGCGGATTATCTTCGGTAACAATTATATCTTCTCCCTTATTTGAAATAAATTCAGATATATTTTTCGGAGTGAAAAATCTTTTTCCATCATAATATGAATGGGCAGAGGTTCCAAAACCTAAATATTCATCACAGTTCCAATATTTAAGATTATGGCGACTTTCCATATTTTCTTTTGAAAAATTAGAGATTTCGTACTGAAAAAAACCATTTTCTTTTAGAAATTCTACTGTGAAATTATAACTATCGCAAACAAAATCTTCCGTCGGTAATTTTTTTATTATCTCAAAATTATTAAAAGGAGTGTTTTCTTCAACTTTTAATATATACGCCGAAATATGTGTAATGGGCAACCCAACTATATCTTTCAAGGTTTTTTCCAAGCTGTTAAAATCTTGTTCCACAATTCCAAGCATAACATCAACTGAAATATTCTCAAATCCCGCTTCTTTAGCTAAAAAAACTGCCTCTTTCCCTTCAGCGGCACTATGTTTTCGCCCTAATTTCATTAGTTCATTGTCGTTAAAACTTTGAATTCCAAAGGAAATTCTGTTTACTCCAAGTTTTTTAAGTTCAACTAAAAACTCTTTCGACACAGTAGTAGGATTAGCCTCAATTGTAATCTCAGGACATTCAAAAATAAAATTTTCTTTTAAACTATGAAAAATCAATTTATAGCTTTCAATAGATAAAATAGATGGCGTCCCTCCGCCAAAATATACTGTGTCAATATGTTCCCCTTTGTATTTTGAAAAGCTCTCAACTAAAGCGTTTACATAATCATTTTCAAGTTTTTCATTATGAGAAACTGAATAAAAATCACAATACAAACACTTTTTTATACAAAACGGAATGTGAATATAAATGCCTAAAGGCTTATTTTTTTTCATTACAATAACCATACCTTTCTATATAAAAATTGACCAGCCAATAAACCTAAAGGCTAGTCAATTTCAGGGGTAATCATATCATATATATTTTGCGACACAAAGCTTTTGTAGTAAACATCATAACGATAATTACTAATCACATCTTCTATTTTTATATACAAATCCTCATTTTGAGTAACTAAATCAACAAGAAAAGGACTGTACCTAGTACCTTTACTAGCAATTAATTCATCCATTAAAGGCTCCAATTTCTTCTCACTAGCATAACTACGTCCTACAGCATCAGTTGCAGCATCTAGTGTATCAGCAACTGTAATTATATCAATAATCTTTTTAACAGGACTACTTAAATTATCGAAATTTTGCGGATAACCAAATTTTCCGTCATAACTTTTATGATGCCCCAACGCGATTTCCGTAAAATATTCATACGCTTGATCGTCTGTAATAAAATTGAAGTTAAAACTATTGTCACCTTTAGTACCAGGTATTTTATCTTTTTTCAAATTATCATCTAAAACACCGCTTAACCCAAAAAACATTGCAAGTCCTAGAGGATGTTTCTTAATCAAATCGAATTCTTTGTCATTTAAATTTCTAACATACAAAGAAATCATATGTGCCATTTCTACCTTCCCAATATCATGACTTAAACCCGCATACCATATAAATTTGAGCAGGCTATTATGGTGTTTTCTTACATCTTCAACACTATTTAAATTGTTTAGACCAATTAAAAATTCAGGATGATTTTCAATAATATAATCAAGAATTACTAAAGAAATTTTTGCTACCATAACAGAATGTATAAACGTAGGTTTATGACGAAATACAGTGATGTTAAAAATCAAACTCATAAATTCATACCTATTATATATGGAATAAAAACCTTTTACAAAATTTATTGCAAGGGTTGTTAAGAGCGTTTGAGGTACATCTTTAGGTAATAATTTTAAATACTCGGTTATATCTCTTTCAATTTTACTGATAAATTTATAATCAACTTCATCATATTTTGAATCCATAATAGATTTTGCAGCATAATGAAAATATAAAGCACTTACATGAAATAATCTATAAATGCTATCGTGAGAATAGCTTGTTCTATCGCATTCCAAATAAATTTCTTTTAATGTAGCATAAAAATCTGCTCGAGTTATATCATTATTAAAAAACAAACATTCTTGACTAGCAACAATAGCTCTTGACTTTGGAATACCAAGTAAAGGGATTTTCTCTGGTTCGTTGCGCAATAAATTATCTATTATTTTTCCATTTTCAATAACAATTTTTTCATATTTTGGACTAACAAGATTATTTTTATCTCTAATATTAGAAATACATTTTGCACAAATATTCGTAGTTATATTAAGATAAAATCTTTCCCATGGAAAATCTGGATCAATTAATTCAGCTTTACCCCAAAATGCCCTTGCTTTATCCACAATTAAAAAATATTTGTCAAAGTCAAATTTCTTTACACTTACATATAAATTACCGAAAGCACGAACAATTAGACTTCTAATCGGTTTCTCAAAACTTTCGTATCTATCCTCATATTTAGTTATCGCTAGATAAGTAGCAAACATTTCATCTTTAAAATCATCTGCTCCTAATGTAAGCAGTGAAAGACCTTTAAAGAACGAGTTTGTAATAAACATTTCATCATCATTAATATATTTTGCGTATTCAGCAACAGCTTTCCTTACTTGATACGCTAAACCAGTATCTAAATCAGAAGTATAGCCAGAAAGTTTCTCAGCAAAATTTTGTAAAATCACAGCATCTTGGTAATTCAAAATAGTTGGATCTTTAAATATTGGTTCTAAATGAGTTTTTATTAATTTATTTGTTTCATTAATAATATCACGAACTTTAACAGCTCGTCCGAAAAGAACCTCTTTAACATTTTCACGAGTTATTCCAGTAGCATCATCAAATTGCTTGTGGGAAATTTCATTATACAATTCTTCATTTTCAATAATTTTGTCACAAATATTTTGCATAAATACCCACTCCTTCGTTAACAATTCATATACTTTAATTATATAACTTTGCACTAAAAAAGTCAATGTAAATATTACAATAAAGTTACAGAATAGTTACATTATTATTTGTAGTATTTTTTTAGTTTGTAACCTTTTTCGCTACAAAAACATTAATCAACGAGAAAGCAGCAGCAATGAAAAATATGTATTGCGGTCCAAAAGAATCCCACACTATACCACCTAAAATAGCACATAGGATTGAAACTACATGGTCGATACTCATTCCCATTGAGATAGTTGGTGCCATATCCTCTTGTGTATCGACTATTGAACGTAGATAAACCACCCTTATCATACCCATTTGAGTGGACATTTTGTCAAAAACAAAAATTGTAAATGCAAGTATAACAGGTACACCAGCTAAAGCTAAAGTCCCTGAAACAAAGCCTAAACTTAATAATCCGTAAAGCAAATAAACTGCAATAAAGGAAAATGCATCGGCGTACAAAATTTTCTTTATTCCAAATTTATCAATCCAAATTCCAATAGCAGCGGTAAAGAAAATCCCGATAAACGAACCAATCATATTAAGCATAGAAATAGTTTGTGCACCTTCACCAAGAATTTCAATTAACACCCAGGGTCCAAACACAATCATAATTTGTTTTTGCACACCATGTGCAGAGGCAAGTAAGTAGTAATATGTGTACTTTTTCTTAATCAAAAACTTAAATTTCCCACGTTTCTTTAGTGGTGTTTTAACTCTAAGTTGTAAAATTAACAAAAGTACAACAATTAATACTAAAACAAAAGAAGCGATTAAAAAAGGCATTTTTATGTCAGTTTTAAAGCTAAAGAAGTCGGAAGCAAAGCCTACAATAACAAGTATACTAGCAAGCATTGAAAAAGCGATACCTACACTTTTAAAATGACCCATTCTTCGCCCTACATTATCATCTTCGGATAACAAAGATAGTCCGATGCTGTCTTGAAGTGGCATAAATAAGTGCATTCCCATTGAATTTAGGAATAAAAAGATTAACATAATAGCAAAAGGAGGTGTGATTAAACTAAGAACACTAAGCCCGATTAAAGACAAAATTTGTGCTATTATTGCAATTTTTATGTCCCCTAAAAAAGAAAGCATCGAAACCAAAACCACACACAATATCCCGGGAATTTCTCTTGGAAACTCAATCATTCCCCTAACAGAGGCACTAACATTATATGCGTCATAAAAGTAATTTGCCAAAATCACATCGCTAAGTCCTAACATAAAGGCGGTGGCAGCGACTATTGCTAAGTATATTTTCAAGTTTGTTTTTCTAAAATTTTCAGTTGTTTTCATTGTTATTAACAATCCTTTCAATGCTTCGTTTATTTTTCATCAAAGTGTAATTCAATTCCATTCGTTAAATGAAAGGAGTAAATATAACAACTTTTTATTGGTTTATCTAAAATTGTGTCAAAAGCTGACTTGTATAATTGGAGTTGGAAAGAATAATTTTCTATAAGATTGGAAATATCCTTAACTCTATCCGTTTTATAATCCACAAGGACATAACCGTCCTCCTCCTCAAAAATGCAGTCAGCAACACCTTGCAACATTCCATCGGTGTTTTGATAATCTGACAAAATATCATTATTTTCAATTGACAAATCATCAATCATAACGAGAAATTGTTTTTCCCTCATAACATTTTGAGAATTTTTCATTCGTCCATAAAATTCACTCGCAAAAAAGTTTTCTAATGTAAAAATATCAACTCCACCACTTTGTTTTTTTGTTAAATGCCCTTTTCCAACTAATCTTAACGCCTCTTTTGTCACATCTTTTTCAGCATTTTCAAAATTGGCAAACTGCATAAATAAGTGAGTTGCAATTCCTTTTTCAGTTGGAGAAAGTGCGGATTTTTTTGACAAATCTGCAATTTTAAAGCTAAGGGAAAAATCTTCACTCTCTTTTGAAATTTCACTAACTGTAACTTTTGCAGCTAGTTTAGTATCAATTTCTTCATAAGAAAAATTAATATTATCACGAATTTTTTTTTCAAGTTCAAAATTTTGCAAATATTTATATGACTTAACTTCAGTTATTTCCTCCTCAAAAGAAAGCAATTCACCATCTTCGCAAGCTGAAATAAATTCAATTTTACTGTCACAAGGTAAGTAATTTCCAATATCAAAATCCAAATACTTTTCCTTTAAAGGGTTAGATTTTTCCTCTTGTAGCAAGGACATAAATATCCAATCCAAAAAGCAAGTGGCTTTTTTTGAAATAGCAGGGACAACTCCCTTTGATTTTCGTATGTCATTAGCAAGTTCAAAATACTTTTTCTTAGCATTTTCTTTTGGCGCAAAGGTTAAAATTAGCTTTTCTTTAGCCCTTGTTAATGCTACATATAAAAGTCGCATTTCCTCACTTAAAAGCTCGTTTCTGTTCTTCATTTGAACAGCACAATATGTCATTGTAGTATATTTCTCAAGGGTTTGATTGTTCTTAAACTTAAAGCCAATTCCACTATCTAAATTGATTTGGATTGAGTTGTTTATGTCAAGTTTGAACCCTGAAAACTCACTTGAAAGACCACACATAAACACAAATGGATATTCAAGACCCTTTGATTTATGGATAGTTTTTACTGTTATCGCATCAGAGGATTCAAAGACTATTCCAGCTTGTTTAAAATCTTTTTTTATGTCAAAAACTCGGTTTATATAACGTAAAAATCCACCAACTCCACCGCTTACAGTTTCATCAAAAGTGTTTGCATAATCAATCAACAAACGCAAATTCGCTCTCTTTTGTTCACTGTCATTATAAAGGCAAGTAAGAGAAATCATATCCGTAGTATCATAAATTTTCCTTATTAAAGTTTCTAAATTAGCACTTGTGGAGAAAACTCTAAGTTTTTTTATAATTGAAAGAAAATGTCCGCACTTTTCTCTTAAAACTAAATCTTCACCCTCATTTTTATAGGAAATAATCCCAGTATATAACCTCTCTTTTTGGTACAAAAACCTAATTGTAGCAATATCATCATCACTAAAAGCAAAGACTGGACAATACATCACGCTGACTAAAGGAATTTCCTCCATAGGATTATCTATTACATTGAGAATATTAATAAGCAAGCTGATTTCTGGAGAACGCAAATACCCTGTCATTTCCTCGCTTAAAGGAGATAAACCGCCTTCTTTTATAGCATTAATGGCAAGTTTGCCTTGTTTTTTTCCACTTCGTACTAAAATACAAAAATCCTTTTGCCTACAAGGTCGCATCTCTCCCTCATCAAAAACTAAAACTTTGTCTTTAATCATCTGCTTAATTCTGTTCACAATAACCTGATATTCATTTTCAGGGCTACAAAGCAAAATTTCCGTTGAATGAGGATTTTCGGGATAATTTGCACCTAAAACCAATTGTTCATCGGAATTATATTCAACTTCGCCAATTTCCTCAGACATTATCCCTTTGAACACAAAATTCACAAAATCAATAACATTTTTTCGACTTCTAAAGTTTTTTCTAAGGTTAATTTCCTCCAAAACTTCGCTGTTTGTGGCTAGATTAGCAAGCTTTCTATTTGAAATAAAAATGTTAGGATTAGCTTGCCTAAAACGGTAAATCGACTGCTTAACGTCACCAACAACAAAAACATTTTCGCCGATAAAATCTAGATTATCACCTTTTGATAAAAGCTTGAAAATTGTGTCCTGCAAATTATTTACATCTTGAAACTCGTCAATTAAAACGATTGCATAACGGTCCTCGGACAAAATTTCTTTTGCAAGGTCGGAACGAACAAACTTATCTCCAAGCTCTTTAGAAAGAAGTTTTACCGACATAATTTCCACGTCAGAAAAATCGATTGCATTGCGTTCAACCTTTTCTTCCCACACTTTTTGCTCTAAGTTTTGGACTAAAAATAATAAGTGAGAAAGCGCTTTTTTGTTTTCAGCTAAATCCTGTTCAATATATCGTTCTTTATATTCAACTGAAGTTGCAAGGTCTTTTATTTCATTTTTATATGTATCTCGAAGTGCCTTTATTTTTTCCACCAAAGGCTTTTCCGTTTCTGTAGAAACTAAGGTTTTATCATCAGGTTTTGAGCCAAAAGTTGCAAATTTAAAAGAGTTTAGCTTAGATAAAACATCATCTAGATTGGAAAAATCGCTGTTTTTTATCTCATCAACTTGAGCAAAATCACTTCCTATAACGTCCATTGTTTTGCTGTAATTTGTAAGTGTTGTTGCAATAGAATAAGCCTCTTTCACATAACTGAACAAAATTTCAAAGTTATCAATTAAATATTCTTTCAAGATTTTCAGCCATTTGTTATAGTAATCGCTACCAACTTCATAACCAGAAAGCAGTTCATTAAACCACTTCTCTTTAAACGGCAACGACAAAGAAAAATTATATAATTTCTTAACATAGTCCATTAAAATGTTGTCATTATCTTTGCAAAAACAGTTAAATAAATAAGTCATCATTTCGGAATTATTTTTATAGCAATCCTCAAAAACTGCTTCAAGAGAATTTTGTAAAATGGTTTCACTTTCAACATCGTCCAAAATTCTTACTCCGCTTGAAATATCAAATTTATCAATATTATTTTTTACAATATCAAAGCAAAAAGAATTTATTGTAGAAATCCTTGCCCTTTGGAGGTTTAATTGTTGGGTTAAAAGCCATTGATTTTCGGGATTTTCTTCAATTTTTTGATTTAATGCAACAGTTAATTTTTCGCGAAGTTGTGAAGCCGCGTCATTTGTGAAAGTTACCGCAAGAAGCTTTTCAACAGGAATTTTATTTTCACAATCGCACAAAAGTCTTATGGTTCTCTCAATCAAAACAGCAGTTTTCCCACTACCCGCAGCAGCTGAAACAATAACGCCTTTTCCAACCGCATTAATAGCACTAATTTGTTCATCTGTCCAATTTGGCATAACCTATCCCCTCCTAAAAATTTCACTCTTTTTATTTTACATTATTTAGACACAAAAAGCAATGTTTTTATATTAAAGAAAAATCCATATTAAATTTTAGTTAATTAATAAATAAGTGGTTAAAAATACTACTTTTGCCCTTGAAAAAATAGCTAAATTTTGATATAATAATAAAAAAGCTTAAATAAAAGGAGATTTATATGTTTGATTCCGCAAAATCTGAATTTTTTACGCAAAATCGTGAGTTGTCTTGGCTAAAATTTGACGATAGAGTTTTAGAAGAAGCCACCGACCCTACTGTTCCACTACTAGAAAGATTAAAATTTATCTCCATTTTCTCAAGTAATTTAGATGAATTTTTTATGATAAGGGTAGGAAGTCTTTTTGACTTAAACACCTTAAATGCACAATCTATCGATAATAAATCGGGAATGACACCAATTGAACAATTAAAATGTATTTACACTGCTGTTAGACCTTTATACCAAAAAAGGGATTCAATTTATGCTTCCGTTGAAAGTCAATTGCGTGTTCAAGGAGTTTATGAACTTTCTTATTCTGAACTTGAAGATGATGAGAAAAAATATATAAAAAATTATTTCCAACACTCAATTCAACCTATTTTATCACCACAAATAATTGACTCACTACACCCATTCCCTCATTTGCAAAATAATGCTCTTTATATTGCTGCATTACTTAAAAATAAAGGGAGAGAAGTTTCTGCTTTAGTTCCTGTGCCTTCAAGTATGCCAAGTGTTGTTTATTTGCCTGGAAATGAAGTTAGATTTATTAGAACGGAAAAAATTATTTTTGAGTTTTTCCATAAAATCTTTGAAAACCACGAAATTTATGAAAGCGCAATTATTAGAGTTACACGAAATGCCGATTTAAATTTTGATGATGAAAACTTTGATGTAGATAGTGATTTCCGTAAAAAAATGAAAAAAATCTTAACTTCAAGAAAAAGATTGCAAGCTGTAAGACTGGAAGTTTCTAATCAAATTAGTGTGAAATTTCAAAATTATCTTTGTCAAAAACTAGGGCTTGAAAATCATCAAGTATTTTTAACCCTTTGCCCAATGACATTAAACTATTCTTTTGGACTTTCTTCAAAAGTTAGTGAAAATAAAGTAAAAATCCTAACCTACAAACCTTTTTCACCGCAACCTTCAAGGGAAGTGAACCCTAGGGAGAGTATGTTGAAACAGGTTAAACGCAAGGATATTGTGCTTTCTTATCCATTTGAAAGCATTTCGCCTTTCCTTAAACTGATTAAAGAAGCAGCTTATGACGAAAATGTTGTTTCAATAAAAATTACAATTTATCGTCTTGCAAATAAAACAAAATTGGTTGACTATCTTTGTGCCGCTGCTGAAAACGGGAAAGATGTAACCGTTTTAATTGAACTTCGAGCTAGATTTGACGAACAAAATAATATTGACTGGTCGGAGAAATTAGAGGATTCTGGTTGTAATATTATTTATGGCTTCGAAAGTTATAAAGTTCACTCAAAACTTTGCTTGATTACAATGCGTGACAAAAATGAATTCAAATACATTACTCAAATTGGTACAGGAAATTACAACGAGAAAACTGCAGCTTTATACACTGATTTAACTTTGATGACTTATAATCAAAACATTGGTAAAGACGCAAATGAGTTTTTCAAAAATATGGGAATTTCTAATTTAAATGGAAGTTATGACCATTTGCTAGTTGCCCCAGTTTCTCTTAAATCAAAAGTTTTAGCAATGATTGATGAACAAATTGCCCTTGCTGATAGAGGACGAATTTTCATTAAATGTAATTCTATCACCGACATTGATATAATGGAAAAATTAAAGCAAGCTTCTTGTAGTGGTGTAAAAGTTGTAATGGTTGTCCGTGGAATTTGCTGTATTTTACCTGGAATAAAAGGAAAAACTGAAAATATTTCTCTTTACAGTGTGGTGGGAAGATATCTGGAACACTCAAGAATTTACTGTTTTGGAAGTGAAGAAAACACTAAAATGTACATTTCTTCCGCCGATTTTATGACAAGAAACACTCAAAGACGTGTTGAAGTCGCTTGCCCTATTTATGATAAAAATGTTAGAGATAGAATTAATTTTATTATTAATACAATTTTAAATGATAATATAAAAGCTAGACGACTTCTTGAAAATGGTGAATTTGTAAAAATTGGCGACACTCCACCGCTTATTGACTCTCAACAAGTTTTAATGAATGATGCAATTGAAAATATTGGTGTTGCAACCGAGCCAACTAAGGAAACAAATAAGGAGAAATACGGTTTCTTAACTCGTTTATTTTTCCGCAAGAAAGCAACGTGACGTTGTGTCAATATTCACGCTTAACAGCCAAAATCCCCAATAATGCAATTTTAACTAGAAGGTTGACTTATATAAAAGTCAACTTTCTTTGTAATTTATCTTCTATTTGAAGAAAGGAATGCAAAATAAATGACTGCACAGCAAGTACTAAAAAAATATTTTGGTTATGATAATTTTAGAAACGGGCAAGAGGAAGTTATTTCCGCTGCTTTAGAGGGTAGAGATGTTTTGGGGATAATGCCAACGGGTGCTGGAAAATCCCTTTGTTATCAAGTCCCGGGGCTTATAATGAACTCAATTACAATCGTAGTTTCCCCTTTAATTTCTTTAATGCAAGACCAAGTGACTGCCCTTAATAAATCAGGAATTTCGGCTACTTTTATTAATTCCTCTAGGAATATGAATGAAATTCGCTATGACCTTGAACTTGCTTTAAACGGTGAGTATAAGTTTATTTACGTTGCCCCTGAAAGGCTTTTAAACCCTGAATTTTTGCAGTTTGCAAAAGTTGCAGATATTTCAATGGTGACAATTGACGAGGCGCACTGTATTTCTCATTGGGGACAAGATTTTCGCCCTAGTTATATGCAAATCCCAACCTTTATCGATGAGCTTCCAAAGCGTCCTGTAGTAACAGCTTATACAGCTACTGCAACCACAAGGGTAAAGGAAGATATAGTTGCAAATTTAAAGTTGCAACAACCTAAGGTTTTGATTACTGGGTTTAACAGAGAAAATTTATACTTTGGTGTTGAAACTCCAAAAGATAAAATTCTAGCCTTAGTAGATTTTTTAGCTGAAAACAAAGACAAATTCGGAGTAATTTACTGTTTAACAAGAAAAGCGGTTGAAAAAGTTTGTGACGAACTTAACAGTCGAGGTTTTTCTGCTGGAAAATACCACGCAGGGCTGTCTGATAATATTAGAAAATCCAACCAAGATGACTTTTTATTTGACAAAATTCAAGTTATGGTAGCAACAAATGCCTTTGGAATGGGAATTGATAAATCAAATATTTCCTTTGTAATTCACTATAATATGCCAAAAGACATTGAAAGTTATTATCAAGAAGCTGGACGTGCGGGTCGTGACGGTTCACAAGCGAAATGTATTTTATATTACAGCAAGCAAGATGTTCGGACTATTCAGTGGATGATTGATAATGGTAGAGAAAATACTTCCGATGATGAAAAGACTGTCCAGGAGCTAAAAGAGGGCGAATATAGGCGACTTAGAGATATGACTTTTTATTCCACTACTCACCAGTGTTTAAGAGGCCATATTTTACGTTATTTTGGTGAAAATCCTACCCAAATGTGTGGTTATTGTAGTAATTGTCAAACTAAGTTTGAAGTGGAAGACATTACAATTGAAGCACAAAAAATCCTTTCTTGTGTTTACCGTGCTGGAGAACGTTTTGGAGGAAATTTAATAATCGACATTCTTCGAGGAAGTCAAAGTAAAAAAATAACTGAACAAGGTTTAGATAAATTATCTACTTATAATATTAGCGAAAAATCTAGTGAAGAACTAAAAACAATCCTTGATTATTTACTTAGAGAAAATTATGTTTCAATTGAAGATAGTCAATTTTCTATTTTAAAGTTAACAAAAAAAGCGTGGGATTTTTTCAAAAGTAAAGAAAAAATCATTATCCACTTGCCAAAAGAAAGAGTTGTTACTGAAAAAAGTGCAAATTCTAAAGACGATGTTCCGTTCGAATTATTGCCTTTATTCGAGGATTTAAAAGCCTTACGAAAAGCAGTTGCGAGGGAGGAAGGAGTTCCTACTTTCGTAATTTTCACCGACAAAACTTTGGCGGATATGTGTGTGAAAATGCCACAAAATCTAGTAGAATTCAGAAAAGTAAGCGGTGTTGGTGAAGCAAAACTTCGAAGTTATGGTGAGATTTTTGTTAAGAAAATAGTTGAATATTGCGTTAAAAATGGGATAGAAGTGAAGATTTCTACTGAAGTTGAAACTAAAAAGGTTCGGAAAAACCCTCGCACAAACACTCCTAACGAGGAAATAATAGGGAAATTTATCCCGTCGGAAGAACCGCTTCCAGTAAGCATTTTAACTAAAAATATAAACGTTATTTTGGAAGAAAACGATTGCCCTAAAGTTACTTCAATGAAAATGAATCTTTGGTTTATAAAACAAGGATATTTGTATGTTGACAAAAATGAAGAGATACAAAAAAAGTTGCCAACCGAAAAAGGGCTGGCAACAGGAATTATCACAGAAAAACGTGTTCGTGATAACAATACTTTTTTAATTAATTTATTCCCAAAACACTTACAAAAAGAAGTGATGGAACACGTTTTAGAAATTTATAAAATGGATAAAAATGCGACGTGACATTGGCAACGTGACATTGGCAACGTGACGTTGCATCCATTCCCGCACTATACAAAGTGAAAAAGGGCAAATGGTTTCTGCGAGGTCAAAGCAAGTTATCAGACTAACAAAAAAGTGACGTTGCATCC